>CAZSGB010000043.1:0-6488 GCA_964606355.1 uncultured Gammaproteobacteria bacterium
ATAGGACATTTCTAAATAACCCCAAGTAGGACATTTCTATTTCACCTTTACACATGAGGGAGAAGCGCTTGAAAGAATCTACAATCAGATATATTATTACAATAATCACAGGATTCACAGTGGCCTTAAAATGCCACCATCACTTTACAATACCATTACTGCGACAGGTCGATTTATGTAGACAAAACTGTCCGAAGAAATGGGTGCATGCCACTTAGCTACTCGTGGTGACTTAATCTCTAAATTAAGTTGGACCTTACCTTAAATTAAATTAAATAATTCATCTAAAAAGGGTATTTCCTCATTAATCTCCTTTATTTCATTTAAGCTCAATTCCTCTATTCTTTTATTTATATTATATAATCTTTTTAAATCTGAATCGTGAAATAATATCAGATTATTATCTTTAGTCAACCGGACATCGGTTTCAATCATATCAACCTCATAATTAAGAGCTAATCTAAAAGACCGGAGAGTATTCTCCGGTTCAAGACCCCAGGCACCTCGATGACTAATTTTAAGCATAACCTAGAGATTAATCATTTTTGCATATTTACCAAGTATTGGTATTTCCCAATAAACACCTTGTAATGCATTCATAATCCCAAGAACAGCAAAAATTAGAATCAAAACACCTAAGATCCAACCAATTAATGGGACCCAAAAAATTAACCAGCCAAAAATCTCAATAACAAAAAGAACTAAACCTTGTTTGGCATGAAATTGTGCAAACTTAGAATCACGTTTTAAAAATAAAGGGACTAAACAGAGAATCCAGACATAGCCAATGGCTGCTATTACTCTATTATCCTCAATATCTTTATTTGATGGAATCGTAGTCATAATCTTATTTATTTTTATTAATTATTATATATATTAAATAACTGATAACTAAACCTTCAAAAGCTAACCAAAGTGGTAAACCTATTAAGCTAAGGAAAGCCCATAATTTAAAATACCAGAATAACTGAAAAATTGCTAGTATAAACCCAGTAACTACCCCACCTAGAATAACTGTAGTAAATAATTGAGCCTTATTTACTTTAAACTGTTTAATAACCATAACTGATAGATAAATCAATATAATGGCTCTAATAATCTCAATTAACCAAAAAAAGAAATTATCTGACCATAAATAGAAATATTTAGTTTCTAAAACTCTGATGCTTATTTCAAGAAATAATAAAATAAACATGGGCCAGCTTAAAACCTCTTTATACCATTTTAAACTTTTACCATATAAAAATTCACCCGCTGTTTCTAATTCTTTAGATTTCTTCTTTTCAACTGCTCTACTTGAACTTTCCGATAATTTTTCATCTTCTTCCCATTTATTATTCTCCCAGGACTCTTCATTATCTAAACTGTATTTTATTGGTCTTTTATGTTCTTCCATATACTATAAGTATAGAAAAAAATAGCTAAAAAGTCGAGTATTTAACTCGACTCTTAAGTTTCATTTAAGGTAAACGATTTATCTTATTTTATTTCCCTTTTTATATATTCTCTTTCAGTTATGGTTGTTTCTCTATCTTTCAAAAGCTCAATAACTTCAATAGTATATTTATAATAATTATTATCTTCATTTACTTCCTTAATCTCATTGAATGGGTCAATCGTAATTAATAAATCATATTGACCGATTACATTATGTTGTCTACCGTTTGAATTTAACCAAGTAGTACCGAAAGTAATCCATTTAGATTGACCTGCCAGAATAACTTGATTAATAGTTTGAGTTAAGAAATGTTCATTATCTTCTGAATTATTCTTTATAGCTCTTAATTTAAAGTCCTTAATATCTTGGTCTCCATTATTTGCTACTAAAACTTTGAAATATACTCTATCGCCTAACTGATAGACTGATTTAGATGATTTTACTTCTTTAATGTATAAATCAGGTAATTCCTTTTTAATTAGTACTGGTACTTCAACTCCTTTCTTAACGTATTTATCAACTAAGTCATATCTAATAGTAATATCTATTAAAGCGACAATATCAATTACATTAATTTGATTATCCTTATTTAAATCAAATTTTGAACCACCAAGTATTTGAGATAAAAGCTCTGGTTCAAATTGAAGGATTAATTTAGAATAGCCTTCAATATCTTCTTGATCTAATGCTTTATTCTTTTGACCAAGCATAGCATCAAAGAAAAAGATATCATATCTTAAAGCTACGATATCATTTACATTGATTTGACCATCTTGATTATAATCATAATCTTTACTTAAACGATTATTAGTAATCTGATCAGTTAAATAAAGAAGATCATCTTGATTAACAACATGACCAGTTACTTGATTAACATCACTTTGAGCTAAAACTAGATTACTTAGTCCAAAACCGATTAAAATGGCTAAGGTTAGGACAATTAAACTTACTTTTTTCATATTTTTTTAATTAATTATTAAATGATTGGTCATAACTACAACTTAATAGACGAGAAATAATAAATATCCTTACATATAGAAAAAATAACAAAAAAATGATATTATTTATTTATCTGAAAGATAATATATAGTAAAACGTCAATATAATAAAATATGGCTAATACCCCTAAGATTAAAACAAATTTACTGCTTAAAATAAACGATTTAGATCCAGATGCTTTTTCTCAAGCCTATGATATGTATAGTGAGAAAATATATAAATTTTTTTATTACCGAACAAATTCACAAGAATTAACTGAGGATTTAACTAGTCAAACCTTTTTAAAAGCTTGGGACTATTTAAGACAAAATAATAAGATAGATCATTTTACAAGCTTCATCTATAGAATAGCTCATAACTTATTAGTTGATCATTATAGAAAAAAGAAGGAAATACATGATGATGAATTAATGAATAGGATACCTGATACTAAATATAGCAAAGATATTTTAAATGAAACCATAGATAATAATTTAAATAAAAAAGAGTTACTTTCAAAGTTAGATCAGTTAAATCATGATGATAAAGAAATATTAATGTTTAGATATGTAGATGATTTAGATTTCAAAGAAATGTCAAAGATAACCGGTAAGAGTCCTAATGCTTTATACGTCAAACTACACCGAGCCTTAAAAAAATTAAAAATAATATATGAAAATTAAACAGCTAGAAAAAGAGTTAAAGACTTTAAAAGATTTACCAGTAGATCGTAATTTTTTAACTCTAAACAAAGACCAACTCTTAGAAACCATTTATAATGATCCCCTAGTTCAAGTCAAAGAAGAAATGGGTAGAAAGAATCTTTCTTTTTTTAATATGCGAGCATTTAAATTGAAAGCAGTACCTGCTTTTCTAGTTATAATAGCTTTATTATTATCCACCGGCACAGCTTATGCTTCTCAAGATAGTCTACCCAATGATATGCTTTATCCAGTTAAATTATTAACTGAAAAAGTTGAACAAACTCTAACCTTTGATAAAGTAAAGAAAACAGAAATCGCTTTTAAGCATGCTCAAAGAAGGATTGATGAATTATCAATGGTCGAACCTAAAGAAATTACTAATAAAAAAGTATTAACAAAAACTTTAGATAATTATGAAAACAATATAAATTTAGGCATTGAATACATTAAAAAAATGAACGAAACAGAAACTACATTAATACCAATAAATAAATATGATCGAGAATTAACTGAAGGCAGAAAAAATATTAAAGAATTATCTGAAATAATGAATTACCAAGAAATAAACGAATTTAAAGCAGTTGATTCAATCTTACAAAAAAAACAATCTGAATATCTTAATATAATATTAAATAAAGCTAATGAATTCGGTGATTTAATACCCCAATTAGAAACTTTAGCTAATGATAGAATTATAATTTGGGAAGAAGAATTAAGAGCTTTACCTAATAATACAATTATTATTGAACCAGAAAATATCAATTTAAAAGAAGACGCTCAAGAAAAAATTACTATTTTAAGAGCTAGGATTCAAAATGAAGTAAAAGAAATGATACCTGTCTTACAAAAAGAACTTACTACTTGGTCTGCTAATTTAAATAAAATACCTACCAGCTCTCATCTAGAAAATATTGAATCGAGAACTACTGAAACTAATACTACGAATACAACTAATCCAGAGACAACAACGGCAAATACTCAAGATTCAGCTAAAAATCAAGCTACTGATGACGGACAAAGACAAGAAGCTACAAGTCCAGATATTACCCCTGAACAACAAGCTTTTAAAAATCAAATTATGGAATTAATAAAACAAGGTGATATTGACGGTGCTATGAATCTTATAAACAGTAATCCGGACGTAAATGAATCAATGCCTTCAGACTTTACTGACATGTTACAATAATATTAATATCAAAAAAGCTCAGGGATAATCCCTGAGCTTTTTTATTCAATTAAATTACTTCCTACATCATGCCAGGCATACCCATACCAGAATTTGACATCGGTGGATGATCATGTTTTTCAGGAATATCAGTAATAATAGCCTCAGTAGTTAAAAACAAGGCAGAAGCTGAAGCTGCATTTTGCAATGCACTCCTGACTACTTTAGTAGGATCAATAATTCCAGCTTCAATTAAATCTTCATATTTATCACTCAAGGCATTGTATCCAAAACCACCTTCTTTATTCTTAACAGCTTCGACAACTACACTGCCATCTTTACCAGCATTTTCTGCTATTTGCCTAATTGGTGCTTCTAAAGCACGTCTTAATATATTTAAACCTATCTTTTCTTCACCAATTACTTTGACCTCATCTAATACTTTAATAGCTCTAATTAAAGCAACTCCACCACCAACCACTATACCTTCTTCTACAGCAGCTCGAGTAGCAGCTAAAGCATCTTCAATACGATGTTTCTTTTCTTTCATCTCAACTTCAGTAGCTGCCCCTACCCTAATTACAGCTACTCCACCTGATAATTTAGCTAATCTTTCTTGTAACTTTTCTTTATCAAAATCTGATTCAACATTTTCAATTTCTTGCTTTATTTGCCCTATCCTATCATTTACCTCTTTTCCATCACCCTTGCCTTCAATAATGGTAGTTTCTTCTTTAGTTGATTTAACTTTACGAGCTTGCCCTAACATTTCAATTTCAACTTTTTCTAATTTTAAACCAACTTCTTCAGAAATATATTTACCTCCGGTTAATATGGCAATATCTTGAAGCATTGCCTTGCGTCTATCACCAAAACCTGGGGCTTTAATTGCTAAAGCATTAAAGGTACCTCTTAATTTGTTTACCACTAAAGTAGCTAAAGCTTCTCCTTCAACATCTTCAGCAATAATTACTAAATCTTTCTTACCAGTTTGAGCTAACTTTTCTAAAAGAGGTAATAGCTCTTGAATAGAAGAAATCTTTTGATCAGTAATTAAAATATATGGATCTTCGTACTCAGCTTCCATTCTTTCTGGATTAGTAATCATATAATGTGATAAATAACCATTATCGAATTGCATGCCTTCAACTACCTCTTTAGTAATCCCAAAAGTTTGTGATTCTTCAACGGTGATTACTCCATCCTTACCAACTGATTCCATAGCATCAGCAATGACTTTACCAATCTCAGGATCATTAGCACTAATTGAAGCAACTTGAGCAATCTCAGCCTGTGAAGATACTACTTTAGATAATTTCTTAATTTCCATAACTACAGCCTCAACCCCTTTCTCGATACCACGTTTTAGAGGTAAAGGATTAGTTCCGGCCGTAACATTTTTTAAACCCTCATGAATTATACTTTGAGCAAGTAGTGTAGCTGTAGTTGTGCCATCACCAGCTACATCATTAGTTTTAGAAGCTACTTCTTTAACGATCTCAGCACCGATATTCTCAAATTTATCTTCAAATTCAATTTCACGAGCTACGCTAACCCCATCTTTAGTAATAGTTGGAGCACCATAACCTTTATCTAAAACCACGTTTCTACCTTTAGGCCCAAGAGTTACTTTAACAGCATCAGCTAATTGATCAACACCACGCTTTGCTCTTTGTCTTGCTTCTTCACTAAATAATATTTGTTTAGCCATATTTTTTAAAGTTAATTAATTATAGAACTAATATCTGACTGACGAATAATTAAGACTTCTTCATCATCAATTTTAAATTCATCAGCTTTAAATGATTTAAATAATACTTTATCACCCACCTTAACATCCATTGGCCCACGTTGACCATTATCAAGTATTCTACCAGGGCCAACAGCTAAGACTTCACCTTGTTCAGGTTTTTCTTCATCAATAGTTTCAGGAATAATAATACCTGATTTTATTGTTTCTTCTTTTGAAAGTGATTTGACAACTACGTTATCACTTAAAGGTTTTAAATTCATATGTTTTTTAGGTTAAATTAGCTAAATTTATTGATTATTTAGCACTCTTTACTATTGAGTGCTAATATAGGTTATTCTATTTTAAATAATATTTTAATATCTGTCAAGGCGCAATGTTTACTTGTAAAGGTTTTTTAGAAATGTCCTACTTGGGGTTTTTTAGAAATGTCCTACTTAGACACTTTTGTTA
>CAZSGB010000044.1:0-6470 GCA_964606355.1 uncultured Gammaproteobacteria bacterium
TTAAAGAGCATGATTTGAGATATGTTGAAATACCAGTAACAGTGAGTTATAATGAATTTGGGCAGGGTTTTAAGGAAGGGTTTAAAATATTAAGGGATCTATTATTTGGTAAAATTAATAAATAATATGTCGTATTTGCCTTTACAAGTTATAGTGACTATTTTTTCAGTTTTTGTCATATATAGATTAATAAAAAAATTTAAGGATAAAACATTAAAATTAAGTGAATTTATTACTTGGTTTTTTATTTGGTTAATTGTTTTAGTAGTTTTTTGGTTACCTGAAACTACTTCTTACTTAGCTTTTATTTTAGGTATAGGTAGGGGAGTAGACTTAGCTGTTTATATAGCAATTCTTTTAATTTTTTATTTAATCTTTAAATTATATTTAAAAGCGGATAAACAACAAAAAGAAATTACTAAATTAGTAAGACACTTAGCTTTAAATGAGGAAGAGAATAAGGAGTGATATATGAAGAAAGTTGCGGTTATTATTTTAAATTATAATGGTTTTAAATATCTCCCAGCGTTATTAGGGAGTATTTTTAGCTATTTACCTAGAAATGTTGAACAAGAATTAATCGTAGTTGATAATAATTCAACAGATAATTCAGTTGAATATCTTAAAAATGAATTTTCACAAATTAAATTAATTTTAAATGAAGAGAATTTAGGTTTTGCCGAGGGTAATAATATGGGTATTAAATATGCTATGCAAAATAATTTTGATTATGTCATGCTTTTAAATCAAGATATTCGTGTAACTCAAGGTTATTTGGATAAATTAGTTGAAGTCATAGAAAAAGATGAAAAAATAAGTGCCGTACAACCTAAAATACTTTTATACCCTGAAACTGACCAAGTAAATAGTTTGGGTAATGTTATACATTATTTAGGCTTTGGTTATACTTATGGACATAAAGAAAAAGATACTAAGTCTTTGTTTGAAAATAAAGAAATCAATTATTGTAGTGGTGCAGCTGTTTTGTACAAAGTGTCAGCTCTTAGAAAAGTAGGCCTTTTTTATCCTGAATTATTTATGTATCACGAAGATTTAGATTTGGGCTGGCGTATGAAATTAATGGGTTTTAAAAATGTTATTGAAGTAAATAGTACTATTTATCATCAATATGAATTTAGTAGAAGCATTAAAAAATATTATTACATGGAAAGAAATAGATATATTGTAATCTTTCAAAGCTACAAAGTAGGTACGATTATTTTAATCTTACCTTTATTATTTATTACGGAACTAGGGCTATTACTCTTTTCTTTGTTTAATGGCTTTTTTAAAGAAAAGCTTAAAGTCTATCTTTACTTTTTAAGATTAAATAGTTGGGTAAAAATTAAAAAGAAAAGGAATAAAATACAAGGTAGCAGGATACTTAGTGATCGGCAAGTAGTAAAAGACTTTTCTGGAGAGATAAAACATCAAGAAGTTAGGAATAATATCTTAACATATATTAATCCATTATTTGATTTGTATTGGCAAGTAATTAAAAGATTAATAATTTGGTAACTATGAAAATAGCACAAATAGTTTCAACTTTCCCTCCCTATCGCGGAGGCATGGGTAACGTAGCTTATTCGATTGCCGATCATTTAAGTCGTTTAAGTTATGACGTCACAGTCTTTACGCCTAAACATAGTTTTAGTGATAGTGATATTACTAGCTATTTTAGAATAGTAAATTGTAGACCTTTACTTAAATTTGGTAATGCTGCTATCTTACCACAACTAGCTATTAGATTACTTAATTATCAAATAGTACATCTTCATTATCCTTTCATGGGTAGCTTACTTTCAGTAATTATTCCTAAATTAATTAAAGGTGAAAAACAAAAATTAATTATTCATTATCATATGGATTTAGTAGGGCAAGGTTGGAGAAAAGCTATTTTTTGGGTATATAATAGATTATTCTTAAACTTAGCTTTAAGAATAGCTGATCATATCATTATCACTAGCTTAGATTATGCTGAGCAATCAATAATTAATCCCTATTTAACTAAACATCCTGAGAAATTTGTTGAAGTACCAAATGGAGTCGATATTGAATTATTTAAACCACATCCTAAACTACCTACTTTAGTAAAAAAATATAGCTTAGAAGACAAAAAAGTATTACTTTTTGTTGGTGCCCTAGATAGCGCTCATTACTTTAAAGGAGTTAATTATCTTATTAAAGCTTTTGAACTTTTAAATAGAAAAGATGTTAAGTTGTTAATAGTTGGTGAAGGTGATTTAAAAAGAGTTTATCAGGAATTAGTTGAATCA
Source organism: uncultured Gammaproteobacteria bacterium (assembly GCA_964606355.1). Lineage (GTDB taxonomy): Bacteria > Patescibacteriota > Patescibacteriia > UBA1558 > UBA10009 > CAZSGB01. Next base: position 2,277 of record CAZSGB010000044.1, read on the forward strand.
TTTAATTTAAGTGATCAAGTAATTTTTGTGGGTTATGTACCAGATGAACAGTTAATTAATTATTATAACTTATCTGATATTTTTATCTTACCTTCGATTGATAAATCAGAAGCCTTTGGTATGGTTCTCATTGAAGCCATGGCTTGTGCTAAACCAGTTATTGCTACTGACTTAGCTGGGGTCAGGAAAGTAGTTGAGGCTAAAGTAAATGGACGAATTGTTAAACCTAAAAATGTTGAAGCTTTAACTAAACAAATTGAATATTTTTTAGAAAGTGATAAGCGAAGAATAAATTATGGCCAGGAAGGGCGTAAAAAAGTAGTAAATAAGTATAGCTGGCATAAAGTAGTTCAAGAGATTATAATAATATATAATTCATAAATTATGAAGTATTGTTTAATAAATAATTTGTATTCCCCCTTAAATATTGGTGGAGCAGAAAACATAGTTGAAATTATTGCTAATTCTTTAAGTGTGGAAAATAAAGTAGTAGTTATCACTTCAAATAATAATAATGATACTCAAGAGAAAGTTGATAAAAATTTAAAAATAATACGTTTACCAAATAATAATTTGTATCACTACTTAGAGAATAAAAATAAAAGTACTTTTTTTAAATTGATCTGGCATTTAAAAGATTTATTTGATTTTAAAACTGCTTCTGAAATTCAAAATATATTAAAACATGAAAAACCAGATTTAGTTATGACTCATAATTTAAAGGGTTTGTCATATCAAATACCTAGAGTCATATATAAATTAAAATTAAGACATCTTCATACTTTACATGATTATCAATTACTTGATCCTCATGGTTCCTTATATCGTCATGGTCATAATTTAAAGCAATTACCTTTTAATTTGAAGGTATATAAATATATATGTCTTAAATTATTTAAGGATATTAAATTTGTTATTTCTCCTTCACAGTTTGTTTTAGATAAACATATGGAGAATGGCTTCTTTAAAAAGGCTAAAACATTTGTAATACCTAATCCAGTTATTTTAACAAGTAGGGAACAAATAATAAAAAATAATGAAAAGATAAAATTGCTTTATTTAGGTCAACTTGAAGAGCATAAGGGGATTAAATTATTCTTAGAATATTTTACTAAATATAATTCTGATTTATTTGAATTATTAATTGTCGGCGATGGTTCATTATTAAATGAATTAAAAGAAAAATTTGTTAGTTCTAAAATTAAATTTTTAGGCAGGGTAGAGCATAGTGAGATTTCTAATATTTTTAAAATAGTAGATTTAACTGTTATTCCTTCAATTTGGTATGATAATTCCCCTACTGTAATCTATGAAAGTTATATTAATCTTACTCCTGTTTTAGTTACTAATTTAGGAGGTTCACCTGAATTAGTAGAGAACGAAAAAACTGGCTTTATCTACATGTATGATGATTATATAGATCTAACTAATAAATTAGAGAAAATAGCTCAAAATAGGGCAAATTTAGCTAAATATGGGGAGTCTGGATATCAATTCATTAAACAATTTGAAGTCTCTGGGTATCTTGATCAATTAAAGAGTATATGAGTAGATTAAGTGACATAAAAAGCTATTTAAATAGTAAATGTGAGGTTAAAGATGAGATATATATTTATCTACCCATACTTACTGATTTTCAGAAAAAAGAAATTGCCTTTCATGAAGCTGATCGATCTCTTGAAGAAGAGGTACATCAACTAAATAGTTTAAGGAATCAGTATTATCATAATCAAATTAATAAATATTTTAAGGCCTTAAGCCAAGAAAGTATTATTTTAGAAATAGGTGTTGGTATTGGTTATGACTTAATTTCCTTACTAAAAAAAGGTTTCAAAGTAATTGCCACTGATATTTCTGAAAAGACGATAGGTGCTTTAAAAAAGAAGATTGAGATTAATTATCCAGAGTACAAGGATAATATTATTTACTTAGTTAGTGATGGTCAAAATTTACCACTAGCAGATAACTCCATTGAAGCTATTTTAGTAGTAGCGACCTTACATCATTTTGAAGATCAAGATGGATTAGTTAATGAATTTAAACGAGTATTAAATAATGGTTATTTAGTACTTGGTATGGAACCTTCTAGATTTATGATGTCATTTACTAAGCTCTTTAAGAATTCAAGTAAATTAAGAATACACGAAGGGCATAGTGAAGCTGATGAAATACATGAAGGATATTTAAAAAATGATTTTAAAAAGTTAGGTAAAGTTGCGCATATTAAAAGAGTTTGGCTATTACTTGGATTTTTACATTATTTCTTAGAAGCTATATATAGATTATTTAAATTAAAAAAGAGAATTAGAATTCCTCTTTTTATGGAATATATACTTTTAGTACTTGATGAAATATTACTTTATATTCCCATAATTAATTCCATTAATTTTCACTGGATCGTAGTAATTGAATATTAGTCAATGTATTCAAAGATAAAGTTTTTATCATCAATAGCATACCAGTAATTAGCAGTTTGCTTATGTGTTTCAATTCTATCCTGAGCGTCAAACCAATAATCATTAATTATGAAGTAAACTGTATTAACTTCAGTTAAAAAGCGAGCAGTAGCAATAACATCTACTGTTTTTTCTTTGTTATAGGCTAAGTCTTCGTAAAGTTCATATAATCTGTTACCTGTTGGTACTGGATAGAAATAGTAATTATTATAATAATATCTATAACTTAATTCGTGGATTGCCGCAGCTGAAACTGGTTGCGAAGCAAGTACTATGTAAGGTCTACCTTGATTAAGCTTTTCTAAAAAGTTAACTGTCTTAAGATCAGTTATTGAAGTTGAAAAGCCATGATCTTCACTTATCTTATCAATCCTTGGATATGATAAATAAAAGGACGTAGTTAAAGCTAAAGATATTAAAATAGTAGAGAGGAGAATAAAAGTAGCTGATTGTTTTAATAATTTATTTATTAATAAATAAAAAGCTAAGATTATGAGGGGTAATAAAAAGTATAAGCTCATTTCTAGAACTCTAGCAGGGTAATATTGTTGTTCATAACTAAGTAAGCTAAAAAATGAAATACCAACAACTAATACTAAGTAATTACCCAACATTATTAAAGTCATGATTGGATATATACCAAAGTTATTAAATTTCTTTTTAGTAATAAGAAATATCGTGGAAATAGCAATTAAAAAGATTAAGCCAGCTACTATGTTATAGCCATAGCTATAAATTAAATCATAAATTGAAATAAAAGGTCTGTAGAATAAGGAATAATCTTGAGAACTAAGTAAATTAGTTAAATTAGTTGTCCAATTTTGGTTTAAACCAATTTTTAGTTCGGATAAAGTTTGTGAGTTAACAAAAAAGGCAAAAGGTAGGGCAAAAAAAGAAATAATTACTATTTCCCAGAAAATGCTTTTTCTGAGTAATTTAGGTAAAGCTATACGAGTTTTGTGATAGATAAAGAGTAAGACAATAAAAATAGTACAAGGAACACCAGATAAAGGATGAATAGCTAAAGTCATTAGCGCAAGTAAAGCTAAAGGCCAAGTAGAAACTTTAGGGTTAGAAATATAATATATACCTAAAAATATAGTAATGAGTAAAAAAACATTAGCTAAGGCTTGTGGTGTAGTTACTATAAAATTAGTAAAAGGTATAGCTAAAAGTAAGAAGATAATTAATAGAATAGTTTGATCTTTAATTTTAAAATTATTCTTTAAAGCATAGTAAATAGTAAGTGGCAAATAAAGAGCAGACATGATTGGTACTAATAACTTATCTAAATTAATGTAAGAGAATTGAAGTAATTTATGTAAATAGATTATCAAGCTATATTGTCCAATGTAATAGAAAGGTTTAGGGAGTAAGGTACCTGACTCTAAAATTATTTTAAGATTAGCTCGATGGATAAAAGGATCGTAATCAAAACCTATTTGATAAGTAATAACAGCGATAATAAAACTAATAAAGAAATGTAAAAAGATTAAACTTAAGTAATTACCTTTTTTATTAAATATTAATAGATTAAGTAGAATGAGAGAAGCAAAAAAATAGATAAAGATTATTTGACTTGGTATTACTTCCCAAGGAGAACGAATACTAAATTCAGTTTTAGAACTAAAAATTAAATAGGATATTACGATTAGTAATATTAAATATATTAAAATTAAAATAAATTTTTTTAAATCAAATTTAATCCTTAACTTTTCTGGAAAATCAATAACTAATG
>CAZSGB010000045.1:0-6375 GCA_964606355.1 uncultured Gammaproteobacteria bacterium
AATGAAATGTTATTATTAATTAATTAGAAACCGCCATATGTGTGTAATTAAAACATCAAGGGGTAAAAGAGATTATATCCTTATTTTTTATCCATATCTTAGCCCAATTTGATTTAATAACTTATGGATAAGGAATAAGTAAATAAAAAGTAATTTCCAAATACTTAAAAATATTGTATAATATAGATACAAATATTAAATAAATAATAATTTTAATCTTATGAAATTTAGAATCTTTTTTAGCATTTTTATTCTAATATCAATGCTTTTTGTTTTTACTTCAGATGTTTTAGCAGATATTGAGATTGGGGATCATTTTAAAATGAATTATAAAAAAATTTATGAATTACGGGAACCAGAATTAAGTAATGAAGCAACTAATAAATCATATGTAGATACAGTAGCAAATGGTGGAGTGGCAGGAGTTGGCATCTGGCAGGGTGAAAGTGGATTAGGTGGAGATATAACAAGTTATAATTCTGGGAATATATTAATACCTACTATGCTTGTGATGGGTAGCGCTGACTTATCATTAACATCAATTCAGAATTTAATATATGGAAATATAGCTGGAGGTTCAGAGGGTAATTTGATATTAATGCGAAGAGATGGCGCTAATAAATTTATGGTAAATAAAGATGGTTGGGTTGGTATTGGTAATGCTATTACTTCACCTTTAGCTCTATTACATGTTCTTTCACCTAATAATAATCAAGGCATTATCATACAAACAACTAATTCAGAAAATAATGATATTAATCAAGGTATAGCTTTTATGAATGCAGATAATAATTATACTTGGCATATGTACCGAACTGATGCTGGTAATGGGCAAGAAGCTGATTTAGTTTTTGCCAGTGGCCATGAAACGGATATTACTGCTTTAGCACCAAGAGTTGAATTTCATAGTAATGGTAATGTTACTTTTACTACAGATTCAAATAATATAGTATTAATTGGTGATGCTTTAACTGTTAATGGTGTTTCCATATTTCATAATAATCTTCTAATAAATGCTGATGTTTATGCTGATGCTTTTTACTATAACTCAGATAGAAACTTAAAAACTAATATTGTACCTATTGAAAATAGTATAGAGAAATTAAGTCAGATTAATGGAGTAAATTTTGATTGGAAATCAGGAGGATCTAGTTTTGGAGTAATTGCTCAAGAAGTTGAAAAAGTATTTCCTGAAGCTGTTGGTACTAATAGTTATGGTAATAAAACAGTTAATTATCCATTATTAGTTGCTCCTCTTATTGAAGCTATTAAAGAGCAACAGAAACAAATAGATGAACTTAAATTAGAAATAAATGGTTTAAAGTTACAATGCTATGTTGAATAATTATTTAATAAAAAATAGATATTTACTTAGATTTCTATTAATCTCATTAATTGTTATTGTTTTAGTTTCTGCTTTTTACCTAATCGTTTATGCAGTGACTGGTTGTTTTGATGATTATTGCCAAGTAGGAGTAGGGGAATCTATTGAAGTAAGCGTTGGGGCTGAGTTTTCGGAACTAAATAATGTTAGTACTGACTTTTTAATTAGAAATGTTGATTGTACTAATCCAATCTTTGTGCCTAAAAAAACTTTTGGTGAATGGGAGAGTTTTGTAAATAATTTCAGTTATGAGGGAGGCTGTACCCAAGCTTTGGTTGATGGCAACGAGTTGGTTATTTATGTGACTGGTAATAGTCATAATGGTGATTTTTTTAATGATGCCAGTTTAAGCGGTAGTACGGCTAGAGAAAAGTTAGATAGTTTTTGCGAGAATAATAAACCAGCTAATTTAACCTGTGCTAATACTCATGCTTTTATATCAGTGGACATGGATGATCAGTTATTATTTTTACCAACCATTTACGGTTATGATGAGACTAAACCGATTTATTGGTTTAATATTAATGGTACTATGGATACTACGATGGGTAATAATTGGGCGGATATAATGGACTTGACTATTTTGAATAGTCAGAACATTGGTACTGGCATGAGCGGTGATAATACTGTCTGGTCGGGGGCTGGATCTTACGGTGGAACATTAGAAACTTGTAGTATTTGGAGCGTTGCTGTATCTGATCTGGGTACCGTAGGCAATGCCGACGCTGTTAATTACCAAGCTTTAGGCGACAGTCGGCCTGCTAGTTTTCATCCTTGTTTTGAACAGCTTAAGCTCAGATGTGTTTGCGAAACTCAAGAATTAGCTCCTCTCTATGTCCATGGTTGTACAGATTTGGGAGCATTAAATTATGATCCTTTAGCTAATGTTGATGATAATAGTTGTTTTAGTTGTGATGATACCATCCAAAATGGTGATGAGACTGGTATTGATTGTGGTGGTAGCTGTTTTCCTTGTGAGTATATAACCCTCACTGAACCGATTATTAACGAAGACTATATAGAACGTTGTATCGCTAGCATTGTCTGGACTTATAACCATATTAGTGACAATACAGTTTATTTGGAAATTTTAGATCAAGGTAGCGATGTAATTAAGACAATACCATATTCTGGTTATATTGATCCTGATCTAATGCCAATTAATTTAAATTTAACCTATGAGTTGGGTGGTGCTACGCCCATAGCTTTTAAGATTTATGGGATGGGCAGTTTAAGTGGTGAATGGTTCACTGATATTTCGCAATCATATAGTTTACCAGCTTATTGTCCTAGTTATTAATATATTTAAACATATGGAACAAGAAAAAAATAGTAAGAGCTCATTAGTTATTATGATAATAGTAATTGTTATTATCCTAATACTAGTTGGCTTATTCTTCTGGCCGGGTAATTTATATAAAAAGTACTTTGGTCCAGGGGGTGATCTCTCACGTTTAGAAAACGTGGTTATAGATCGAGATAAAAGGTCGGGCGATGAAGTAAATAAGCAAGAGCTACAAAAAAAGATAGTTGAGCTCAGAGCTAAAATAGAAGTAACAACTAATTAATATTTAAAGATTAAATATATGAAAAAAATATTATATTTAGCTATTATCTTAGTAGCTTTTATATTTCTAAATAGCTCTTCTCAAGCAGCTTGTGTTGATTTGACTAGTTGCCAAGCTTTATATAGTGAAAGAATAAATAATAAATTAGATGCTGTTACTACAGCTATTAATTTTACTAATGGTTATTCTAATATTAATACTACCACTAAGAATAGTTTAATTTCTGATTGGCGAAGTTACCAGGATAATTATTTAGAGCCTTTACTCGGGGCGATAGAAGCTTCAACTTCAGAAAATAATTTGTTTGAATTAATGAATAATACTGATATTGCAACTATGCATATGGTTTTGGTTCAAGCTAGTTTTTATTACTCGGAAGCTAATCAATTGATTAGTAATATTCAAGATTCATACGTTTTAATTAATGAGTCTTTTGATTATGTTATTGAACATACTCGAGCTGAAAGCTATACTAATAGTTTAAGTTATCTTGATTTAGTTTTACCTAAAGCTTATGCGGCTGCAGCCGGTGATAGTCCTAAAGATGGGGACACTAAATTCATATGTGGTAATGGGGTAAAAGACCCAAATGAAGAATGTGATGATCCTAATGATAGCTGGTGTACTAATGATTGTCGCCTCATTTATTTAGATGATAATAAAGAAATCAAAGATTTGCTTGATAAAAATTTAATTATCATTTTATCAGAACAAAGTGCTATGGATTCTTACGTTGTGCAGGTTGATGATCAATTAACAGCTATCACTAAGTTGGATTTAAGTAATAATTCTTCTCTTAGTGACTTACAGGATTATCGTGATGGATTAGATTCTATTCAAACTAGTATTAATAATTCAATTATTGAAGCCATTGAAAATATAGAAGATTTGATTTCTTATTAATTAATATATTGGAAGTGAAACTTAATTCAAAACTAATTCTTTTAATTAGCTTATTATTTGTGATAAGTAATTTTTTTGTATTAAGTTCTGTTAAAGCTATCGCGGCACCTACGGTTAGTTTTATGGGCGGTGACGATATCTTACAAGATGGTGGAGTAAATGATGCCTACGACTCATATATTAAGTTTAGTATCGAAACAACTCCAACGGGTGATGGTTATGCTTTTGAAAATTTTGAGATTCAATATTCTAATGATGGGGGTGATAATTGGTATAATGTTTATAATGTTACTGCTGATTATGATCTGATAAACCTATATTCTAGAGTTTATCATTGGTCAACAACAAATATTTTTGCTCCTACCTTATTATTTAGAGCCAGAGGTGTATTTGCCGGGGATCATTATAGTGAGTACTTAACAGAAACATTAAATTTAAGTCATAGAGAAGATAATCCGTTAGCTAATTATCATTTAGAGGATTTCTCTACTGCTGATAATATATTAACTTATAGTAATATGAGTTGGGATAATCAAGGTTATATCAAATTAGCTAGTGGCCAAACTACTGGTTATTTAACTTCAAAAAATGTCTTATCAGCTGTTAATAATAACCATATTACTCAAATAGCTTTTCAACCTGTTCAAGAAAACGTAGTTGGTGCTGATCTAAACGTTCAATATAGATTTTCGAATAATGGAAATGACTGGGTAGGACCATATAGTTTCAAAGGCCAAATAGTACCGGCGGCTCAAGTAGTTGAATTTGCTACTTCTGGTGATGAGTTGTATTGGCGTATTTCTATGACTGATGAGTCAGACTCTAATAATCCATATGTTTTTCAATTACGTATTGATTGGGTAGAAAATTATATACCTCAAGCTTGTTTTATACCAATACCTGTTAATTCAGAAAATACTGAAGAATCCTTTGTTTTTAATGGATCATGTACTTCTGACTATGAGGATACTTTAAATCAATTAGATTACCGATGGGACTTTGACAATGATGGAAGTTATGAAATAAATTGGACTGCTGGGGCCTATACCCAAACCCATAACTATCACTCAACTAGTACTCAGACTGTTAGGTTAGAAGTTAGAGATACTTATGACGAAGTTGATAGCTATACAACCGAGATAAATACTGGTCAAGAACCGGTAGGAGTATATGGTTGGTTATGGAGCTCTAATTATGGCTGGACTTCTTTAAATTGTGAAAATATCTATTATGGTTCATGGGAAACCCAGTGTAATCATAATTATGGCTTGACTCGTAATGGTAACCAAATATCTGGCTGGGCTTGGGATCCGCATATTGGTTGGTTATGTTTTGGTTCAACTTGTGACTCATATTATAGCGAATCTCCACCTTATGGTGATATTAATGTTACTTATGATAGCGAAACTGGTGAAGTTCAGGGTTGGGGCAATTATCTTGTTTTTGGCGGAACTAATGGTTGGTTATCTTTAAATGATCAAGATGGTTCGTATCAAGTTACCCTAGATAGTACTGGTTCCTTGACTGGTTATGCTTGGAATAATTTTTCCGGAGACAGGGGAGTAGGTTGGGTACAATTTCTAGGCAGTCTCAATTTTCCTTGGCTAGAAACTAAGTATGGTTCTATTTATGGTATAGGTAATGTAGGTAGTACAGGCTTATTTAACGCGCCTAGTGCTAGATATAATGCTACCTATTGTATTAGAACAGCTGGTACTATCGTTAATTTTAGTAGTGAAAGTGGTTGTACTGATATTAATTATACTAATTTAGATTTTCCTTCTTTAAGTAATCAATATTGGACGATAGCTGGGCTAATTGATTTTAACAGGTTAGTTAATGACTATGAACAAGTTAATTTTGCTTCCTCTGACGTTGATGCTTCTTTAAAGCCTACCTATATTACTTTAGATAATAAAGTATATAATTTTACAGGGCAACTAGCTTATACTATTGATAGTCCAATTACTTTTTATAACGCTCGGGGTAATAATTCATCAGGTGCTGGGACGATAATAATCGATGGTGATTTAAATATTGATTCGGATATGTACTATGAAGAGGCAGTGGTAGCTTCACAGATTGAAAATTTAGCTTCAATTACTTGGATAGTTAAAGGTAATGTATACATTGACCCAAGTGTATCACATTTAGTTGGTAATTTTATCGTTTTAGGTGATGGTAGTGACACGGGTAAATTCTATACAGGTGATGATACTGGGATTGAAAGACAATTAGTGATTAGAGGCTTAGTTATGACTGGGCAATTCTTTTTAGAAAGAACATATATGTCTGGAAACGAACCAGCTGAACAAATTATTTATGATGGCCGGGTTCTAGTTAATACGCCACCTGGTATGGATAATGTAGCTCAAGGTTTACCTATTTGGCGCGAAGCTATGGCTTCAACAGAAATTGAATAAAGTGAATTTAACGAAATAAATTAATAATTTTAATTTATTTTTTTATGTTTTAATTACACACATATGGCGGTTTCTAATTAATTAATAATAACATTTC
>CAZSGB010000046.1:0-6309 GCA_964606355.1 uncultured Gammaproteobacteria bacterium
CCTTTTTACCACTGATTTGGATACTAAACTATCACACTAATTGACGGGGAGCCAACATATTATTAATTGAAATAGCACTTATACACATTTGCCAAATATACCTCCTTAAAAACCCTATTTCTATCCAATTGTTCAGATGAGGTATTTTACTTTATACTAATAGATAACAAATATGCTAAATAATACATGCCAAAATAATGATCAACCAAGCGCGAAATATCAAGGAAAAGATGAACGAATTTGCTCGTCTTTTTTCTATAGAAGCTAATATATTTCAGCGTTTTGTCATTGTGTATAAGTATATTCGGTTCTTAAATTCAGACCCTTTAATCAAAAATATTCTACAAGATATCTTCGATAACACCGCTAAAGTGATTGGTAGCCCTGATGAATTACTTAATGAAGATAAGTTTTTAGATGTTGAGGGGCAAATGCTATTTTCCCATGAATTTTGGATCTATTATAAAAACCTTGAAATAATCTATGGTAAGATGAAAAAGATGAAAGCTTGTTGTCTTAAAGAAAAAGATGATTTTAACTCTCTGTGCAATCTTTTTTCAAAGCCATACTCCAAACAAATGCTTGAGCTGTCTTTTAAGGTGATAAATAGTGAAATATTTGACCAACTTGATCAAAAAGTCTTTATTACTTCTGAGGATAAAGACGAGAAAACATATTTTGATGAAAACAAAAGTATTCTATTTATCAAAGGTAAAAAAGTACATATTAGTAAACAAAATAAAATAACTAATGCTCATAAAATACTTAAGTATATTTTTATTACCAATAAAGATAATCTAAAAGATGATTTTTACTATTCTGAAATAGCTGAAAACGAATTTTCTGACCTTGAATATACCAAAGATAAAAATAACTGGAAAAAATATCATAATACTTGTAATGAGATAAATACTAAAATTGAACAAATTCTTAATATAAAAAACTTCCTTAAATACAATACTGGCATAAAAGGTAAAACAAAACTTAATCATAAATACCTATAAAGTTCTGAAAAATATCGCACTTAAAGCCCCATGAACAGGGGCTTTTTTAATTGTTCTGAAAAAATGTTACAGAACTTTTCAGAACTCTGTTTGTTTAAGCTATAAACATAAATCGCAAAAACATTTAAAGGTCGGTTGCGAACTTAAATAAATTAAAAAGCCAAAATTATGTTTAAACTTACAGGCAGAATTAAAAAGGAAGAAATAAGGGACTTTACTCGTAAAGACGGTACTGATGGTCAAAGTCGTCTAGTGTATTTAGAACCAGAAGGCAGTCTATATCCCGTTAAGGTAAATATTAGGGATATGGATCTTAAAATCGGCAAACAAGGCGATCTTATTACGCTTGATGTAGAAATATTCCCTTATTACATTCAGGACAAGAAAAGAAAAAGGGCTTTTGCGGATTATTACATCCCTAGCAAAAACTAAAAGCAATGGACTTTATAACCACCCTAGATAATACCTATACATTGACAGATAATGCATTGGACTTAATAAACTTTTTCAGCCAATTGCTTACTGTGTCATTTGCGGTTTTGTTCGGACTGCTAATACTAATAATAATCTTAATCATTTTCAAATCCTAATATGGCCGGAATGGTAAACAATTTATTTTCAGGCATTGGCCTTGGGCTGGTTTTCCCCCTTGTCCTTTACATAGTCTTGAGCATTTTTTTAACAATAATGTCGGGCAAATAGTATGTGTTCAGATTACATCTTACTAAACAATTCGTGCTACTTAGATGATTTCCTAATTATAGGATTGGTCTTTGCTAAAGCGATTGTACTTGGTTTGGTAATTGGAACAATGGTCGGCGTGCTATTGTTATTTGTTAAAAAACTAAACTAATTAAAAAGATTATGTTGACCAAACTTAAAGGCTTTCTCTCAAAAAGCAATGCGAAACTAACTGCTTTGTCCTTGGCCCTTGCCACTGGACTTACACTTGGTGCAAAAGCTCTCGCTGTGGTCGATACAGATGTTGCATCCACTACCGCTAGTGTGGTAGACACAATGAAAGAAAATATTGTCGGTGTAATAACCGCTAATATAGTAAACATTGTAATTGTTGGTGTGATCATCTTTTCTATCGGCTTTGTGTGGCGCTTAACGCGACGCTTCATGAGATAGCATATTGCAGGTATAAGGGGCTATATATTTTTAGCCCCTTAACTTGCATAAAACAATAACAACTATGAAAAAACTATACTTAATAATTTTCTTAAGTCTTACTTTCTCTGTTTTTATTCCAAAGGCTCTAGCTGTTCATGATCCATTCAATACTGACTTTTCAGACTATATAGCTGGTAGTGTAAATAACCAAAACAATTGGACTAGCTCAAATGGCGCTTTAATTGTTGAAAGTGGTGATAATAAATATCTGCATCAATGGCTAACTTCATCTACTGTATATTCAGCAAGTTATGATCCGTCAGCAAATTTAAGCGATTATACCAGTACTTGGTATTTAGGCGGACACTTCAAAACAACAGCTATTAGTTCTGCTTGGCGTATGACAATTCGTGATGATGTTAATTCTACTGTTTTCTTAATTGAATTTAATGAAGCAAATGGGGGCGAATTATCTGTAATTGGTAAAACCTATTATTTTGATCAAACACAAGTAATATCCTTGCTAACTGGAATAAATGACAGTGATTGGGGTCTTATTATAAGCGACTATGGTGCTTATTACACTATTGCCGCTATTGGTGGCGATACCACTCCGGAAATTGTCGGCTATAGTTGTAGCGGTTCTTGTTCTATTGAAAAGTTTTCATTTTCTCAAGTAGGTACCAGAACAGAACCCAGTTATTTAGATTTGTATTACATGCTTTATGATGATCCGTCTACACCACCTTTTCATATAACAGATCCTCAAGCAGATGATTATCTACTGGCAGATTTTATGGTAACAGTAACTGGTGTTTGTCCAACTAATGGCCCTAATAAAATTGGACTAATTAACTCCTGCTCTTCCTTTGAACAGATTAACTACAATATAGATTGTATAGATAACCAGTTTAGCGGACAGATATTTAAAACCAGAGGGCAAAACTTTATTGTTGCTCGTGAAGTTGGTAGCGTATCTGAAGATTGTGTTGACTATGATGATTTACTTTATGTAGTTGGCGTTCATGACTTTGACCTTGTCTATGATGATAATGATGTTTGGTATCAGAATATGGATTATTACTCTGGTTATGATATTACAATTACCAATCCGGACTTTGATCAAGCCTTATTACTACCGAATGGAACAACAGCTATAGATATTACATTTAGTTTTACCTACCCATTAGAAAGACTGTCTTATCTTACTTTTAACATTAAACAATATCTTGATGACGGTTCTTTGCTTGATGAGAATTACTATACGGAAAGTCTATCTAATATGGCAGATACTGCTAGTCATATAGTTAATTTAGAAGCTTCAGCTACTCGTTATCATTATATTGTGCAATTACTTGATGAAACTACTATTAAAAGACAATATCCATTCTCTGTTAGAGTGTCAGATCTTGACTTTATCTACAGTCAAAGCTACGGCTATTTTTTCCCCAGACTGGTCAGCGTTTTAAAAGAAAAGGTAGTATTTTCCTATTATTTCACTTTTTACGACGGCTTTGCCAACCTATTTAATTATGACTTTGGCGACGCCCCTAATAGTGCTCTAAATATTACCTTAAAATCAGTATCGGGTAATGGTGAATACGATCTTAATGTGCCTGTTTTTTCTTTTGATGATGAAAGAGTTGTTTCTTTTACTCATTCATTAAGACCTTATGTAGTGGCAATTCTATGGCTGATCTTTGCCATGTATGTCATTTTTCGTGTTACTCATTTATTTAGCGATAATGAATAAAATATATGATGGATATAATTGAAACAATTTTAATCAAAATATTTAATCTTTTACCAGACGCTAATCCAGATAGTGAAGTGTTAATCGCTGTTAGCAATGCTTTTGCTATTATAACACCAACTATCGCTAAAATAGATTTAATTTTTCCAGTAGTAACACTTTTTAAAATACTACTAGCTGTATTTATTATTGAAATGACTTTACTGCTAATTACCTTAGTTTTAAAAATAGTAACATTTATTAGATAAATATGATTACGATTATTACTGGTAAACCCGGAGCTGGTAAAACTTTATACATGACTTATTTAGCACTTAATCTTTTTCTAAAAGGACATGATGTTTATGCTAATTGGAAATTAGACTTTTCAGATTATGTCAGTAAAAAGAAAATTAAACAAACGACTTTAGGCAAAGTATATTTTTGGTCTGAAATACCAGAACTTCTACATATTAAAGGTGGGCAAATATTTATAGATGAAGCACAAGGATATTTTGATTCTCGTGAATGGCAAGAAATGCCACCCTCTGCCAAACAGAAATTCTCAGCCCACCGGCATGATATTAGAAAAGATAATAAAGGACAAATTATCCCACTAGACATCTGGGCTGGTGTTCAGCATACCTCAAACATAGATAAAAGAATAAGAGATCTTGGACAACATTTTGCCGAAGTTAGAAATATTTTTAATAAACTATTTATGGTCTCTTATTTTGAACTACAAGATTTAAAAGACGACAATCTACGTAGACGAGCTGTTAAAAGAAAATTCTTTTTGTTTAATAAAACAAAGGCCAATTGCTATAACACTCATGAAGCAGTTAATTTTATCAAATATCCTGAATTTCCTTATTATCGTAAATACAATAGAGAATATTCCAATGAAAATAGTGGCTTAATACCAAAAGTCAACAAATGGTAATTTTAAGCTTGTTTTTAATAGTTCACTTTCTTAAGGGCAAGCTTTTTTCGTCAGCGAGTGCCCGACCGACGACAAAAAAGATTGCTTAAAATGACTTAAAAAAGCTAACAATGATGTTTCTTATCTTAACTGGATTATATCCACACATCTAACGAAAAATAACCTTATGGCTCATACTTACAACCTTAAAGTTGTAGTATCTGGCAAACAAGTTGAAGTATTTAAGTATAAAAAACAAATCTGGCGAGACTTTAAAAAAAATGAAAACAATAATACTGCTCAAAAAGAGCCTAAACAATTAAATGCTTTCGAGCAATTAGAAATAAAACAACAAAAAGCAATATTCTCATTAAATAGAACTAAAACTGAAATAAGACGATTAACTAACGCCAACCCTCAATTAAACAAATTTATGACTTTAACCTTTGCTAAGAATATTACTTCTTTAAAAGAAGCTAATTACATATTTAACCAATTTGTTAAACGTATTTTATACAAATACCCTAATTTTGAATATCTGGCTGTGCCTGAGTTTCAAAAAAGAGGGGCTGTTCATTATCATTTGCTTTGCAGGCTACCTTTTATGGAAATAAGTGAACTTGAGTATATTTGGGGACAAGGTTTTATTAAGATTAATAAAATAGATGAAATAAATAATATTGGGGCTTATGTTTGTAAGTATTTAAGCAAAGATATGTTTGATGATAGAACCTTTGGTAAAAAGAAATTCTTTCATTCACAAACATTAAGAAAAGCTATAGAACTGATAGGCTACTATGCTATTAGATTTTTAGAAAAGTTTTTAAATACTGTAAAACCTGTATTTGAAAAGATATTTGAGTCTGAATGGACTGGTGAAATTGAGTATAAGGCTTATTCTTTAAAATATACTCCTTTTAAATTTGGTGTCTTTGATAAGTCAATATTCTTTCAACACTCATGAAATTTACTAAAGAACAATTAGATAGCTTTATTACCCTATATAAAAAACTATATGGCGATCAATTAACTGAAGCTGAAGCCTTAGAGGAAGCTACTGCTGTTGTTTCTTTTGTTAAAATGATTTATAAGCCAATTAGTAAGAAAGACTTTGAACTATATTCACAGCACCTTGTAAAAGATCCTCGTTGTGATAGTATATAGACGAGACCTAACTAAATAACAATTACCAAGGCTTTTTATTTAATATTTGTCCCTATTAAGGGGCGGTTCGTGCCGACAAATATTGCCTTTGGTAGTATTTAGTTGGGTCTCCACGACCGTCCCTTTTTAATTAACTAATTCTATATTTATGGTCAGTGACAAACTTATAAAAGAACTACAAGAAATTATTAAAACAAGATATGGCAAGAATTTAACCTTTGAAGAAGTAGCTAAAATTGCTAATGACCTAATAGAAGTTTTTGATGTAATTGCTAAAATTGATTTTAAAGAAAAACAAAATGAATGATGTAAACACAAAAATTAAATACTTTGCTTATGTTCGCAAATCTACCGAGGGTGAGGAACGACAA
>CAZSGB010000047.1:0-6241 GCA_964606355.1 uncultured Gammaproteobacteria bacterium
CGCATTCATCTCCAGCCTTAAAAGGCTGGAGTATTCTGCGACTTAAATAAACTAACAATATATTTTTTAATTTTTATATAATCTTGGAGGAGTTTTTCTCATGTTGAAACTATGCCATAAATAAAATATTCAACAAAAATTTAAACTAAAAAACTACTCAATTTACAGCTTTTTTTATAAATTTAACTCTATAAATTATATCTTCTCAGGACTCTACGATATATATGTAGTAATCAAATATCAGCTGAAAACCAATCTACACTTCACTAATGATATCAAATCCCTTAAAACTGCCAGTAATAGCTAATCCGATAACTTTTTTTGCTATTTTTTTATCTTTTAACTGACGCGCCACTTCATTTAAGGTTGCTCCTGATCCAACGGCGTCATCAATCAATAAAATTGTTTTATACTGCTGACTATCGCGCGCAACTAATGTTTGTGCCGCATTAGTTATTCTATCAGCTATTTTACTTAAAGTTTTTTGCGGAACAATAATATCAGTCTTAACTTTATCAATCTGAATAATTTTGAGTGGTAAGTTGAAATGTTTTTGCAAAAGCTTTATAAACTGCACTTCGCGCTTTACTGTCCAGGGGATATAACCAACAGCATCAAAATTATATTTGCTAAGTAATTTGTTTAAATTAGGACTAATCATTGTCACGATATCTTTTATTAATTGACGATTGCCACTTTGCTTTCCATAAAGCAACATTTGCCCCAGCTTAGTCTTACCAAACCTCTCAATGCTGTAAAAATCAAAATAGTAAATCTTATCAAGATATACCTTATCAAAACTGCTTTTAAACTTATACATTCCATCAATCAATCCATTCTTACTATGGGCTTGATATTCTTTATTCGTATTGACATACTCTATGGCTGTTTTTTGTATTGGCAAATTATTCTTTTCACACCAAAATATAAATCCATCAAGTCCTACCAGTTTTTCGCCTTTAGGAGTTATTATTATATAATTATCATCTATATAATTTTTAACATTTTTGTCTAATTCTACATTTAGTTTTTTTATATTATCTTTAAGCATATAGAAAACCTTAGGAGGAGTACCTATTTTTGTCAAAACTTTTTCATTAAGCATTTTTGATAAATGATGCTTAAATAAAGCTTGTCTGCTAATACCAAGATGTTCTACTAGTTCATTTGCTGTAGATTGCTTATTTTTGGTAATATATTTAATAATTTTTTCTCTTGTTTTATCTTTCATATCAATATGATACAAAGTTGACAGTTTACTGTCAACTGTCAACTAAAATCTCTATATTCTATACATTACAAAAAAACGAGGCATTAACCTCGCTTCGTCTCACATGGCTCCGAGTCACGGACGAGGTTAGAACTAAAGTTAACAATAAAATTAATATAACCTAATTAATTTCTTGTTCATATAAATACAATATACACTTTGCCAGCAAGACAATAATTTTAAATTGTTATTTGCAAAATTCATATACATCAATTCTCTATCATCCTCTTTGAATGGATCTGGCAAATGCAATGAAATTAACAAAACTACATTTGAACATGATCTCTGACTTTTTTTAATAAGAATCGGCTTTAAATTACGATCCAGAAAATCATTGATTTTCATCGGCTTACCACTAATTACTCTATTATCAACATTTAATATATTGTATCTTTTAGTAGAAGATAATATTTCACCAAATCTAGAGCCCCCTCCAGTTGTTATTTGATATCCTTGATTATTATATTCAATATCTGATGGTTCTTTACATTGGGTATTAATTTTTAAAGAATCATACTCAAGCTTTAATAATTTCAAGAATTGTTGTAATACTATTTTTTCTTTCTTTTTTTGAGAAAACATGCCAACAAATGATAATACATAAATATTTAATTTTAAATCTTCTTATTCTGGTTTGAAGAATGGGCAAAAGAGAAACAAAAGTCAGTTATACTACAATCAATGATATAATACCTGGCGAAAGCTGTACATTCATCATCACCCCTTGGGAATAACCCCCTAAGAAAGTAAATGATGTATAGCTTTGGCCATCACTTTTTTAAACAAAGACCAATAAACTGGTTAGGCTTTCCCAGAAAGGAAACGCTTCAATATCAAACGAGAATGTCTTTTAAATTGGTGCTTGCCATTTAATTCATTTAAGAAATAATTGTATGGTGCAATCAATTGGCATTGATGTTTCCAAAGGGAAGCTCGATGTAGGTCTAATCAATTTAAACCAAACAACTAGTAACCTCCAATGTGGCAACGACCACCACAGCATTCTTAGATTGGTAAAAACTTTGCAGTCTTATCAAGATATAAAAGATATACCAATAGTGATCGAAGCCACTGGAGGATATCATTATGGTATCACATTCGCCTTAATTGAAAAAGGATTTAAAAAAGTCTTTGTCATCAATCCGATTATTACAAAAAAAACACTTGTCATCACAGATTAGAAAAATCAAAACAGATAAAAAGGATTCAATATTACTTACTAAAATAGGCTTACTTGAAGATCTTCATACCTATGCGGAAAGTAAACAAGAAGTGTTATTTAAGCGAAATATTAGATTATTTCACTTTCTAAAAAACAGCTCCAACAGGTCAATAATCGTTTGAGTAGCGCTAAAAGCTTGAGTATTGAAAATGATTTTGAACAAGAGATGTTACTCAAAACAAAAAAGAACTTTGATACTCAATTGAAAAAAATAAAACAAGTCATTCTCATCGGTATAACAGTAAAAATTCCTCAAATTAAGGGTTTGTCAGAACTACACCTCAAGGCAATAATATCCGAACTGGGCAATATTAGTAGATTCAAAAATCACAAACAAATCATTGCCTACGCCGGACTGGATCTATCTATCAGAGAAAGTGGCAGTTCAGTCCGAGGTAAAAGCAAATTATCCAAGAGAGGTTCAAAAACTATGAGATATTTTCTGTTTCAATCCGCCTGGGGTGTAATGATGCATAATGAGAAATACAAAGAATACTACCAAAAGAAAAGACAAGAAAACAAACATTATTATACCTGCCTTTCCGCCATCGCTAGAAAACTATTATGTGAAATCTATCATAATTTGAAAGAGCATCCTTATTCTATAAATTGATTGAATATTCGGTTTTATCCACAGGTATTATTTGACTGCAGTATACGAGGGGTGACTTTATGTTATTAATCTAAACCCGTCTTTTACAGCTAACTCTAACCTAACTACCTCATCTTCTGCTAATGGGCAACAATGAGCTATGGGACTTCTTAATAAATTTAAATTGGTCATTATTTTTTGGAAAGCTCTCTGACTACCAAATAAATCATCAAATGCTTCCCAGTTTGAAGTTACTATCTTATTCAATTCTCCGAATGTAGTATAGTCTATTTTTTCACTTGACCTTTGTGTATAACCAGAATCTATCTCTTTTTTTATATTATCTTCAGCGTTATTTTTCGTGACTTCATCAATTTTTTCTTCCCACCAATTGTTACCAAAATTTTCCATCATTAGTTCGGTAATAAGACTTCTTATTGATCTTTCTAAACAATAAAACATTTCATAATGATTACTCATCTCTTTTGCTTCCTTTCTAAAATCAGCTTCAAATTGCGCATAATACCCCTTTTCTTGTATTGTTTCTTCCTCCTTTCTGTATAAATCAATATCTAATGTACTTTCTACCTTATCTAAAGCATCTTCAGCTAAAGAATTAGCAACTGTAAATAATCTAATTTTTGATTCACTATCCATTTTATTAATCATTTAATAAATTTTCTTTTAATGCTCTAAAAATAGCATTATAAACTGAAGGGTCATCTGTTTTAGGATGTGTTAAATATATAGAATAATTTAATCCTAAGCTTAGTAATTTATTATTAATATCAGATTCGTTTTTTTGTATTTTTGGCTCCTCATTTTTTTCATTCTCTTTATTAACTTTTTTTCAAAAGCTGCATAATCCTTAACATTAAAAAAGGTGGAAACGATTAATTGTACCTTTTTGGACTCAGCTGAGTCACCTGTGGCCTCTACGACTAAACCAGCAAAATCCTTTTTATTAAAATCATGTGAATACTCATTACGAGAATATAATTCTGCATAAGCCATTTTAATAGCTTCGGCCATGCTACTTTTTGAAGTACTAGGATTTCTGAATTGTTTATAAAGCCAAGTAGGTGATCCATCTGTGCCGAGCAATCCTGCCTTTTTAGCTCATGAAATAAAAGTACGATAATTTCCCCCTTTAAAACCTAGTTTAGTTCCTAAAAAATCTGCATTAAATGTTTCAGGTGTTCCAGCATCTTTTATTTTATCTAATATCTTTCCTACTGAACCTGGAGCAGACATATAAGGTATCTTTACTTGTGACATATATTTATTTTATTAATAATTATTTAAACATTAATAATTTTACTCCTATAATTAGAATAATCATCATTATTCTCAAGTGAGTGTATTGCCTCAGCAGTATTAAATAATTTATTAGATGACATGACCCATTTACGAAATCTAGCTCTATTTTGACTACCACTATTAACTATTCTTAATAAATCCTCAATTTCATCGCTTACCCTACTCTCTTCTATTTTATTTATTTTACCTAAAAAAGTTTCACTAGCTAATGCCATTAATATTGATACTAAATATTTTCTTGACTCTAACAAACCAAACTTTTTATTTATTTCTCCCATATCTGATAGAGTTTCGTTTTCCTTATAAAAATTAAGCAATCTAGTACTATAATCTTTCAAATAAATACTTTCTTTCATGTATTCTTGAGATTTCTGATCTCTGGGATTACTAATACCACGAATACCTTTCTTAATTTCTCTTAGCTTAATTATTAGTGATGATACTTCTGTATTTGAAGTAATTAACTTGAGAATATTTTTTTTATCATTTTCAGATAAACCATATTTATCATTAAGTAATAGTGGTACAGCCTCTCTAAACAGAGTATAACTATCTAATCCTTTAAAATATTCACTTATATCACTTTTTTTCTTAAAATATCTGTATACCCTATGACTATAACTACCTACATCTCTAGTAATATTACTCGTCTTATCTGTGCTATAAGGATCATACAATTTATATAAAAGTTCATGAAGTTTTAAATTATTTTTTGTCATAAAATAATCAATAACCTTACCCATCTCCCACATTATTTCTATTTTTACCAAAGGCTCTTTTAATACTCTAAAATCATTGTTTAATGGGGCAAGTTTATCTATTAATTCTATTAAATATTGTTCGTTACTGTTATCCATATTATTTTTTGAGTTTACCTAAAGAATACAAGGGTTGATCAATATAATCCTTCATTTTATCCTCAAGTTTAAAAATAAAGTCTACCTGTTCACTTAAGATAGATTTCCTGTTTGGCTCCAACTTTTTTTGTAGATAAAAAATTTCCTTAAATTCACTTGATATAATAGCTGCTAGATAATTTGCTAATCTAGCAGTTATCTTCATAGAACCAAGTTCTGCTTGCTGTGTAGCTCCTTTTCTTAAAACAAAATCAGGATGATTAGTAAATATTGTAATTACACCATCACCATAATGAGTTCTTTCGTCAGAAGGTAAGGTACTGAATTCTATTCTTACTCCATGACTTTGTCGCTCTATTCTTTTACCAATCGTAGTACTTTTGGAGTCGGGAGTTGCTGTGACTACCTCCTCATGACCTCCTCCACTTGAACCTGAACCAATGCGTTTTCCTGTTTTAACTTTATAAAAATCCTCACTATTTGGATCAATCTTAATTTTCACCTTTTCTTTACTCTTGTTCTTATTTCCATCACCTTGATACTGCAAATTCAATTCTTCTTCTTTAGCTAATTCTGATAGTATATCAGTTAATCTAGAAGCTAAGTTTCTTAAACTTTGATCACTTTTATCTTTATTTATTGTTTCAATCGCTGAATATATATCATCTTCAAGTTTAACAATTTCTTCATAAATGCCAGTTCTCTTTTGTTGATAACCCTTGCCAGCTTTAAAGTCATCTCTAGTTATAACAGGTTCTAAATTATCCTGCACTTCTATATAACCTGTTAAATAATAATTCTCCCACACTTTTCTCCTATGAGTAGTTTTCCTTATAAAAGAATCTAAATATGATATATAATTTATTCTCCTCCCTTTTCTCGCAAAAAATGGAGGTTTGTCAACTTTATCTGTACATACCTTTAAATTAACAATCACACCCTTATCTTCTGCTACTGAGTGGGACATACTGCCTTCTTTC
>CAZSGB010000048.1:0-6212 GCA_964606355.1 uncultured Gammaproteobacteria bacterium
TATCAAAGCTACCAACATTAGAATCTTCATCCCAGATGAAAGCTAATGTATCAGTATTACCTTGCTTGAAAAACATTGGATCACTTGCTGATAAATATTGAGGCTGCATTGTTCTTTCATATCTTTCATACATTACAGTGTCAATAGCAGTTTGACTTTTTGTTACTTAGTACTTATAAAAAGTGCTATGGATAGGTCATTTCTGCCTATCTCTACCGTTTCATTTTGTTATAGCGGTAGGTCGGACTATTACTTCATCCTTCTATAAGGAGCTTTCTCATTTAGTCTCTGCAACTGCCTTTCGGCTTGTTGAGCGTTGTCCACTTCTGGGTTTTCGCCATTAATTAGAGAAAGTTTGTTCATCCATATTACTATGGAGTGCAGCTCAAACTATTTAACCGCATCTTTACTAAGAGCACCTGTAAAACCACCAGTTTGCATAATTTTTTTTAATTAGTTTATTAAGTAATATAATCGTTATCAATACGATAGGCTAATGGATCAACCAATAAATCTAGTGTACCAGCAGCAGCGTCACCTTCCAAAATTTGGAATAAGTCAGTGTCTTGTCCAGCAGTATCTTTAACGGTATAAAGTTCTCCACCATCTGCTGCGCCAGTTGCGTCATAATCTATTCTGGTTACATCACCAATAAGTGCTAAAATCTCAGCATCTGTATCAACATTACCTGAAGTTTCAGCTTTACCTCTAATCCTACCAGCATAAGGAATTGGATTAGTAGTAACTACTGTTTGAGCAATTAGTGTACCAGTAGTTAGCGGTAAACATCTTTTAATCGCAATTCCACCAAAATAATTAGTACCATTAGTTACAAAATCAGCAGCGGCAAGTACGTAAGTATTAGCTGAAGCAACACCACTGCTTAGAGTGGCTGCACTGTACAATGGTTCACCAATTTCAAATCTTGTAGCAGAAGCGGCAACACGTCTTGGTAAAGATACCTGTGGACCTCTTACTTGTAAATCACCTTGTGCCATATATTTTTTGTTATACCAAAAGACATTAAGTCTTTTAGGTTTTGTTGATTAACGTCGTCCTTATTAAGATTAAATCTATTTAAAGACTTTGCTTTTTTTTAAAGCGTTGTTATTGATTATGATCTGGCTTGAGATAAGCCTTCTACTAATACTTTACCGGTAGCTGGATCTCTATACATTACAGTACCATTAGGCAATTTCTTTTCATGCCTTTTAGTATTGTAATTGTAAACAAATCCTCCGGATAAGAGTACGGATTTAACATCAGGAGCTAATTGAGGTTCTTTGCCTTTTGGTTCTTCTTGATAAGTCCCAGAAGAATCTCTATTAACTCTTTCCTTACCACTTAAAGCTCTTAAAGCTTCATTTCGCTCAGAAAGTAGCTTTTTTTTATTAACGATTACATAGATTTCTTCAATCTGTTCATTTATAGACATTCCTTGAGGAAATGTTCTACCTTTCCATTTCTCGATAATAAGTTCTTTTTCGGCAGGTTCAGAAGCAAATTGTTCAGCTAATGAATTAGCTTGATTTTCTAAGATTAGTTTAGCAATCTTTTGATTTTCTTCTTGAATCATAGAGGCTACTTCTTCTTTGCTTAGACTTTTAATTTCTTCCTCTTCTTCCTCTTTTTCCTCTTCTTCGTAATCTTCACGTTTAACTTTAAAGCGTTTTTTGGCTAAAGCCTCTTCAGCTTTTCTGCGAGCTTCTTGAGCTATTTTAAGCTCAGCTTCATAATCTATTTTGTCAGTGGACAAATCCTTTGGAAGTTCTTCTGTTGGAATACCTCCTTCAGCCTCTGGCGTGGCATCTACTATTTCAGGTTCAGTAGTCAAACCTTCTTCTTTTTTAGTCATATAGACATCTCCAGATTAGCCCATTTGATAAGTTTAGGAGTATAAACTTTGAGCATCAGGCCTAGCCTGTATTATATTTTCCAAATCCCTTTTGTATTGATTTAAGTCTAGTATTAATACAATCAAAGACGAAAGTCCAAGATTTGCCCATAATAAGATCTAAATCATTGCGAGAAAGGATAAACATTTGTTTATTAGCTTGATATTTAACGTCAGCTTGTAATATCTTCCATAACTTAGAAGTTAATAAAGTCTGACTTTCAGCTATAAGTAAATCTTTTTCGGCTTGTAATAATTCTCTATCCATAAATCTCCATACACCATTTTTTTCTTTTAGAATATCATCTGCCGATATAGTATTAAAGAGCTTCTTAATGCTTTCTGTTAATATCAAGTGCTTTTCTTCTTTATCTAAACTTGATAAAATCTCTTCTAAATTATTATAACCGCCTAATTTTGTAATTAACCATTGTTTCATTTATTTTTCTCAGTTGCTTCATTTTTATTCTCAGTTGCTTCATTTTTATTCTCAGTTGCTTTCTTTTTATTCTCAGCTGCTTTCTTTTTATTCTCAGCTGCTTTAAGTTCAGGAGTTAATTCTTTACCATCTGAAACTTCAATTAAATTACCCTCTAAATCACTTAAGACTAAAATAATTTTTGGCTTTTCAATAGGAACTATATTGCCTTTCTTACTAGCATTTACATCATAGAAGCAACCATTTTTAACTTTACGACCATTTTTGGTAATTAAACCGCCTAAACGATCATAAGCAGCAAGTAATTGTTCTTCTGTATAGCTTTCACCAACTCCACCATATAACTTACCACCGTGTCCCATAGAACCAAAAATGGCACGGTTTATCTTTTCTGCGTTTTTTAAATTGTAACATTTTATCTTCATATATTTTTTTATTGCACAACATTACCTTGAATTTGTGGTTGTTGTGTTTGATTAATTAGTTGATTAGATATATCCGGAACTTTATCTGCACCAGTAGGAAGTTGAGGTTGTTGAGGTTCTTCCTTAATTAAATCATCACCGTCTGATTGCATAACAGCATATACTAACTTCTTATCAAGTTCTAACATATTAATATAAGGATCATTAGCAAATTGCTGTCTTAAAGCCATAAGAATAGTTTCTCTGAATTCATTTGTTTTATTAAACATTTCAGCTAAATCAATCTTGCATAAGTATTTAAAATTAGCAAAAAGCTCAGGATTAACTAGAGTTATAGATTTTTTATTTTTTGGATAATCAATCTCTTCAAGTAACCTCATCTCACGCTTTATCTTTTCTTCTTTAGTAAACTTAACTCCTAATAGAGAAGTATCAAACTTTATAACTTTATTTGACATAGTACCAGCACTAGCTTTATTCTCTAAAAAGAAACTAGGATATTTTAAGCTTAATCGACCATTTACTAATTTTTCTACTTGAGGAACTGTTATGTTATTAATAATTATATCCTTCATTAAATCACCGTATCTAATCATTGATTCGGATAATGACTTACCAACACCACCAAGTATCTTTTTAGCATCAGCTCTAGCTTGTGCTACGCTATAAGCTTTTTGTGAAGCTTGGGGTAATTGTCCTGACATTGTCTCACTAATTGATTCATTATTCATTGATTTTTCTGTTTCTCTTAAAGCATTAAACCCAGTTGCCATATTTGAAGGCGGTAATAAAGGACTAACCTTAGCATTAGCATCTTCAAAGGTAATAACTGCTTTAGGAAATACTATTTCACTATTAATGGCATCAGAACCCGATATAGCAATAGGCATATCAATTTCAAGTAAAACTCTATTCATTACAGCTTCTTGCATAGCATCATAAAGCATATTATCCCAACTAAGTACATTCATCATTGACTTGTAATAGAAAAAATGCTCACCAATACGACAGTAACCAAATGGTACTTTATTATACTTTGGAGCATTTCTATTATCTCTGTGTTTTATAGGGTTATTATCAACATCGCTATCTCCCATATAAATACCATTGATAAATGGTACTTCTATATCTTCTCTTCTATTCTTATAAATCTCTTCTGCTATTAAATCTTCGTGTTCATCATCTCTAATATCATAAAATAATCCATTATCATCATTATAAACTGTTTTTATACCCGTTTGAACAAATATCCAGTTAGGATGATCACCATATTTTGCTTCCATTTCTTGATATTCTACCCATCGTCTTTCAATAATACATTTTTGTTTCTGGATATTTCTTATATAAGCATTGGTAATTAAAATTTGAGAAGCTGAATAAATAGGAGTTTTAAATCCTGACAATACTTCATCTACTATCTCTTTAGTAGTATATTTACTATCTTTATCCTTGTTCTTAATGTTCTGCATAACCTCACAATACTCAGCACCTAAATAAGTAACTGGATTTGTAAGCATTGAAAATACTATTTGTATAAAACTTGATTGATAATCAGAATTAATAGGTTGAATTAACCATTCAATTATATCATTCATAATTTCACTCATATCTTTATCTACTTCTTGACTATCATTTTGTGCTATAAATAAAGGAATTAAGAAATTAGCAGTAAGTTGAGCATGCATTGCTACGCCTTTATTCCTAGCTACTGATCTAGTTCCTCTCCATTTCCATTCTTCAGCAGGATCATCAGTGCTGTCATTAACATAAGAATTAAACATCATCTGTCCTCTATTTTGATCATTTTCTATGCTTCTATCATTAAGTTCTACCCAGCTTTTATTTAAGATTCTTATACCCTCAGTATAAGCTTTCTTAACCACTTTAGTTAAATCAGCAACCTCTTGTGAAGGCTGATAACTTGATACTGGTGTTTTTTTATCAATATTTCCTATCATTGTGGTCTAAATATATGTGTTTTATTTAAATTATTTCTTATTTGAAAACCGGAATTGGCTGGCCGGTAAATATGCGTGCCTGATTTTTTTCTTTCATCAATAGGTGAAAGTTCAAACCACATTCTCATAATAAGGCAATCTAAGTCATCAGGACTTCTGCCTATATTCTCTTTAATTTCATTTTTAGGGATTAAACGTTTTTTCCTATCTTCATCAGGCGAAGCATCTCTTAATTCAGATAATTCTTCTTCAATTTGTTCTTTTAGGCCCTCATCTTCAGTTATTATGCTTATTTCGTGATTATTCACTTTATCAACAAGTAGCCAACCACACTGATCTTTTAAAGTAGCAAAATTCTCTTTCTCTGTTATAAATTTCAATTCCCCATTTTTTAAAACAGGTTTCTTATCAGCATTTTTTCGTTCTAAAGGACTTGAATTGGCTATAAAACCATTAATACCTCTCATTTGGTCTATAACTCCTCCACCAACTCCCACTTCATCGCCGATTGTATGGCTGTAAGGTATTTTCTCTTCAGCCAATATTTCTTTGGCTTTAATTGCCGTAATATTAGTATCCTGATTTTCCCAAGTAAAAATCTTATAGCATTTAAAACCTTTCCAAAGATACAATTTAGTTTTATTTTTTCCAAATCTTGCTATATCCATTATGGCGTATCTATCTTCACTTTCATCTATTGTATTAGTCCAAATATCCTCAATAGCATTAGTGTTAATTAATCCATCTTCTTCATCATCATAATTCCAATTGCCACCTTTTAATCTTTGTTTAGTAGCTTTATCGGTAATTTCATCTAAGCTTTCCCCGTAAGTATCAGCCGTATAATAATTATCTGAATACAATGATTGGATATAAGCGTAAGTATTATCAAGTGTTCCTTTTATAAATGGTTTCCAAATTACTCTTTTAAGCCAATTCTTTTTAGGATTACAAGTTAAAAGCAATTTAGGATGAAGATTATATTCTTTATTCAAATGTCTGCCGATACGAGTTTTAAGAACATCAAACGCCTTAAACATAATCTCACCGGATTCTTCCAACCAACCGCCAGTATATTCAGTTGAACCAAATCTTTCAAAAAGCGGGTCGCTGGGTTGATAATCAACATCTAATAAATCAATCCTGCTTCCATTTTTAAATTCAATATAATTATATTGTCCATTCAATTTCCAATCATCTCTTGGAATATTGTGAAATTTACATACTTTCTTCCAAGTTTCATAACTTGAAGCCATTAATCTTTTTAATTCTTTTCTACCGATAAACCATTTAGTTCCAGGATATTGATAGCACATTGTCAATAACCATTCACAACCCAACCAAGTTTTACCTCCACCAGCTCCTCCACCGAATAATATATATTTTGTTATTATATCCCATAACTTTTGCCAAGCTAAATATTGTTTAGGAAGCGGCTTTATTGTTGGAGTTATTATTTTTTGTTCCATTTGGTATTATAAAATTAAATGCCCGTA
>CAZSGB010000049.1:0-6037 GCA_964606355.1 uncultured Gammaproteobacteria bacterium
ACAAAATTAAAGAATCTAAGTTTATTGATATTACTAATCCTTTCCCAGAATTAGATTATAAATGTGTACAGCAAAAAGAAAATAAAATTATATTTGCAGGACGTTTTTCTAAATTAAAAAATTTAGATTCTTTAATTAAAGTAATGCCTTATTTTAAAGATTACAAATTATATTTAATAGGCGAAGGACCAGAAAAAGATAATTTATCTAATTTAATTAAAGAATTAAATTTAGAAGAACAAGTTAAAATATCTAAACCTTTATTTAAAGAAGATTTATATAATGAAATATGTAAAGCTAAATTAACTGTACTTCCTTCTTACACAGACATCACTCCAAATACTATACTCCTGGCTATTAAACTTAATACTCCAGTTCTTATGACTAAGTATTCTGGTTTCTATAAAATGTTTAAGAACAATCTCTTATTCTTAGAAGATCCTAGTAATTTAAATGAATTAAAAGATAAAATAAGTTTAATCTTAAATAATAATTCAGAGTATTTAGATAAGCTAAGTAAAACTAATACTAGTTTTACTAGAACAGAGATGATTAATAAATATTTAGACTTAATATGAATATTTTAAGCATAGGTACAGATACAAAACTATTTGATCCTACTTCCCAAGCTTCAAAGAGGATTATTAAATATGGTGAGCTAGTTAATCATTTGCATCTAGTAGTTTACTCTCTTAAAGGCTTTGCAATAATTAAATTATCCGACCACGTAACTATTTATCCAACTAATTCTTCTTCTAAGTTTCTTTACCCATTAAATGCATGTTCTGTTTCTAAAAAAGTAATTAAAGAGAATAAGATAGATTTAATATCTGCTCAAGATCCTTTTGAAACTGCTTTAATTGGTACTAAGCTAAGTAAGAAATTTAAACTTAAATTACAAATACAAATACATGGTAATTTCTTTGGTACCGAGTATTGGAAGAAAAAAGATATATTATTTAAACTTCGTATATTCTTTGCTCCTTACTTTTTTAAACGGGCTGATAATATAAGAGTAGTAAGTATACAGATAAAAGAAAGTTTAAATAAATTTAATTTAGATCAAGATAAAATAGATGTCTTGCCAATCTTTTTTAATTACAAAGCCTTAACAAATCAAGAAATAACTGAGAATATAAGAGAGAAATATCAAGGTAAAAAGATTTTACTTACTATATCTAGACTAACTCCAGAAAAGAACTTGGATAGAGTAATAAAGGTCTTTTCTCGCTTAAATAATGAGTTAAACGATACTTTACTCTTTATCGTAGGTGAAGGGTCAGAAAAAGCTAAATTACAAGCCCTAAGCCATGAATTAGGCATGGAAAGCAAGGTAATCTTCTTTGGTTGGCGTGAAGATATACATAACTTCTTAAAAATAGCTGATCTCTTTATATTATTCTCAGAGACTGAAGGATATAATCGCTCAGTCGTAGAAGCTATGTCTTGTTTGTGCCCAGTAATTATGACTAATGTTGGTCCAGCAGGAGACTTAGTAATTAATAATGAGAATGGCCTAATAATAGATTTAGATGATAATAAATTATTAGAAGCTATTAAATTCCTTTTATCTAATCATGAACTTCGTGAGCAACTTATTAAAAAAGGTTTAGATTCAGTAAATTCGTTACCTTCTGAAGAAGAATATTTAAAGACATATTTAAATTTATGGCAAAAGACGCTCACGAATTAAAAATACTTTATATTACACAAAAAGTAGGTGTCACAGATCCAGTACTATCTGTTTTTTATAACTGGCTTAATTTAATTGCTAAACGTGTGAAGTATGTAAATGCTTTATGCTTAGAAAAAGGGGAGACGTCTAATTTAGAAAATAATATAAATGTATTATCACTTGGTAAAGAGCAAGGTGAAGGAAAAACAGGTTATATTCGTAATTTCTATTCTCAGTTAATACCCCTATTTAAAAACAAAGAGGTTGATGTAGTTTTCGTTCATATGAATGAAATATTTGTGCTACTTGTTTGGCCTTTAACTTTTATATATCATAAACCTATTGTTTGGTGGAAAGCACATGGTGATTTAAGTTTTAAATCTAAAATAGCAAGGTTTTTGGTAACTAATATTATAACCTCATCAAAGTCTGGTTTCCCGATTGAGACTAAAAAACGAATTATAACTGGCCAAGGCATAGATACTGAGATGTTCGCTTTTAAAGAAGCCAATTCACAAATTAAAAAAGTTTTATGGGTTGGTAGAATTTCACCTGTTAAAAATATAGAGACTCTTATTGAAGCAGATAAGATATTAAGTAAAAAAGGAATTAATTTGGAAATAGAGATAGTCGGAGAGATCGGTCTTGCCTCGCAACAAGCTTACCTAAACAAATTAAAAGAAACTGCTTCACCAAATATTAAATTTTTAGGTTCCGTGCCTTTTAAAGAAATAGTTACTAAATTTCAAGAAGCTGATATATTTGTAAATACCAGTAATACCAAGAGTTTAGATAAAACAGTCTTAGAAGCTATGTCGTGTGGTACATATGTAATAAACTCAAATATAGGATACAAAGATATATTAAAAGATTTCCATTTATGTCAGTTTGAGCACGGAGATTACAAAGAGCTAGCTTTTAAAATAGAAGCAGTTACCATGCTAACTCCTGAAGATCGCACTAAAATTGGTAAAGATTTAAGACAGATTGTAATAGATAACCATAATATATATAATTTAATTGATAAGCTAATAAATATATTTACTAAAGTATGCAAAAAGTAATAGTAATAGGTATTGATGGTGGTAGTTGGAACTATATCCAAAAATGGATAGATGAAGGTAAACTACCTACATTTAAGAAATTACAAAGTGAAGGTATATGGGGTATTCAAGAATCACAACTTCCTCCAGTAACTTCACCAAATTGGAAATGTTTTTCTACAGGCTTAAATCCAGCGAAACTCGGTGTTTTTTGGTGGGAGAACGTAGATGTTGAGAATAGAAAGATATATATCCCAAGTTCAAAGAATTTTAAAGGTAAAGAAATATTTGATTACTTATCAGACGCAGGTTATAGAGTAGGCATAGTAAATATGCCTACTACTTATCCGCCACATAAAATAAATGGAGTAATGGTTTCAGGTGGTCCAGATGCTCTGGAAACAGGTTATACCTATCCAGAACCTTTAGAAAAGCTATTAAAGAGTAAATTTGATTATAGAGCCTTGCCACAGAATATTAGTTTAATGAAAAAAGATGCAGATTCTGTAATAAATGAAATATATAGGCTTATTAAAGTACGTTTTGAGTTGTCAGAGTATCTTTTAAAAGAAGGTAACTTTGATTTCTTTATGGTCGCTGTTTATTTAATAAATGTTTTACAACATTACCACTATGGAGATGATAAAGTATTTAAAGCTTGGCAAATAATAGATGAAGGTATTAATTCATTAATAACTGCGTACCCTGATAGATTATTTTTTTTAATGTCTGATCATGGTACTAATGAAATTAAATTTAAATTTAATATTAATACCTATTTACAAGGAAAAGGCTATTTAAAGATTAAACAAGATAATACTTCTTCTAAATTAGAGAGACTAGGTATTAAAAGAGAAGGTATTATTAAATTACTAACCTTTTTACACTTAAAAGAATTATCTAAAAAACTAGTACCTAGAAGAGTACAAGAAATGATACCAAATAAAGAAGGACAAGTAATGTATGCTGGTAAAGCGGATAAAATAGACTGGGATAATTCTAAATGCTTTGCTTCTGGTCAAGGACCTATTTATTTACTTCAAAAAGATGATTCTTTTAAGAATAAATTAATACGTGAATTAGAAGAATTAGAGTATAAGGGTATGAATATAGTAAATAAGGTATTTACTAGAGAAGAAATATATAAGTCTTCTAATTTAAGTAAAGCTCCTGAGTTAATAGTAGATCAAGCTCCTCATACTCATTTTAGTGGTTCTTTAGGCTCTAAACATGTTTTTGAGGCTCCAGACCATTGGACTGGTGAAAATGAAAAAAAAGGTATATTCTTAGCTTATGGTCAGGGTGTATTAAATAATAAGAAAGATATTAATATATTAGATTATGCCCCTACTATATTAAATCATTTTGAAGTAGAGGTGCCTTCTGAAATGGATGGGGATATTATTGGGTTATAATTAAATTATAAATATATGAGTAATAAGATTACAATGAAAATACATGATTTAATTAAAGGTGGTATATATAGAATGAAGGGAGATGAGTAAATTATTGGTGAATCTTTACCTATCTTTATAGATAACGCAGGCTATCATTTGAGTGAGTTAAAGGTATATAAAGATGGTATGATAGATTGTTGGGAATTAGTTAATTTTGAAAAATTTAAGAAAAGAATTAAAGAAGGTTGGATAAAAACTAAGATACCTAAAAAATAAGATGTATCAGCTTTTCACTTAGGATATTTTAAATTAGATGATGCAACATTTTATGTCAAAGAAGAAGAATTAATCAAAGAAGTTGAGGATATAATAAAAAGATTAAATGATAAACCTAATTCATCTGCAATATGTAGAGATGCTTATAAAAAATACAATGAAAATCCGTCAGAAAAAAACAAAAAATTATTAAAAGAAGCATATCAAAATATTCCTGAGCATAATAGAATATTTGTATTAGGTGATATGGATAGAAAAGATAACCCAATAAGAAAAATATTAGGCTTACAATTGAAATATTAAGTATTTTAAAATAACCAATGAACATCTACTTAGATATAGATCAAGTATTAATTACTAAGGATTTAAAACCTGTAAAGCATGTATATGAGTTTTTAAAGTATGTTACAGATAATCATGAATGTTATTGATTAACTACTCATTGTAAAGGAAAAGAAAGTAATGTATTAGATTACTTAAAACAATTTTTAGATAAAAATTGTTTTATTTATTTAAATAAGATAAAGCCTACTAATTGGGATATGCTTAAAACTGAAGCTATAGATTTTTAAAAAGACTTTTTATGGTTTGATGATTATGTATTAGAAGCTGAAAAACGTATATTGCTTAAAAATAAATGTTTTGATAAATTAGTATTAGTAGACTTAAAAAGTAATCCTAATCAGTTAAAGGAGTTTATAATATAAATTAATATGTTTAAAGCTAAGACAAAGCTTGTAGAAACTATAGCAGAGCAATCAATAAAAAGAATAGAAAGGTTAGAAGAGATATTTTCTGGAAAAGTTAATGTTTATATAGATTATGCTAATGTAAGGCCTTGGGCAGGTAAACTTAATTGGAATATCGATCTTAAAAGATTAAAACAATTTTTAAGATCTTTTGATAATATTGAATCTATTAAGTTTTATAGCGGAACATTAGAAAATGATGGAAAATCAAAGAAATTTTCTAAAGAAGCTAATAGATTATTTAAAGATGATTATATTACTAAGCCAGTTAAGATAATGAAGCAATCAATTAATTATTCTAGTATAAAGTCTAACTCTACTGATTTATTGGAAAAATTTATACGTAAATGTTTATTAAGGGAATATAAGCTTGAAACAATTGAATTTTTGAATGATAAATTTAAAGAAATGAATAAAGGTGGTATATATTATATTGAAGATCTAAAATGTAATTTTGATGTTGAAATTGGCAGGGATATGCTTTTGGATTATGAAAGGAATAAAATTGATACTTTTATTTTATGGAGCGGTGACAGTGATTTTTTTCAACCCATTAAACAGTTATTAGATGATAATAAAAATGTAATTTTGTTTGCTACTGCTAGAAAAGTTTCTACTGAATTGAATAGTTTACAAAATGATGGTTTATTTATATATGATATTCAGAAAATTAGGAATTTTATTTGTTATAAAAAGCAGATTAATTTAGGGCCTAGATAACGCAAAAAGGACTTCTTGCGAAGCCCCTAAGCTATAGAATTCTTGAGGACATTACTGTCCTACAAAATCACTATAGCATTTTATTTAAAGTTAGTCAATAGTTATCCACAGTCAAATTTTCAAGATTATATAATAAATATATGACAAGTTATATTGTTAATCCCCCTTAATTGGAAA
>CAZSGB010000050.1:0-6022 GCA_964606355.1 uncultured Gammaproteobacteria bacterium
TATTATCTTGGAAAACCGCCATATGTATGTAGACATTACCACAAGACCTTGACAATATTTAATATATATGATATACTACTACATTAAACATTAAAAAGTAAATATATTAACGGAGAGAGAACGTTTCAATAAGGCTAATTTTAGCTAAATTCCCTCTCTAATAGGCGTATTTATCTAAAGTTAGCCTTTTTACGTAAAATATATTAAAAGTACTTTAAAACCTAATTTACTATCACAATCCTGCTTGAGGAGAGTTCGCTCTCCAAACATCAAGTAAAGGAGAGAGTAAGATCAATATTAAAGGAGTTTCTTCCTTAAATAGCGATTACTTTTTTACTTAGTCTTTAAGCCAGGGAAATATTCAAATAAATTGCCCCTAGGTTTACAGATTTATTCCTCAGGCAGAATTGTGGTAATAAAAGTACCACTAAAATTATAGAAGCGGAATAAATCTCTTGATTTGTTCCGCTTCAACCTAAATTTACCTTAATTT
The DNA here is from genome assembly GCA_964606355.1 of uncultured Gammaproteobacteria bacterium. GTDB lineage: Bacteria > Patescibacteriota > Patescibacteriia > UBA1558 > UBA10009 > CAZSGB01. Next base: position 494 of record CAZSGB010000050.1, read on the forward strand.
AAGGTATTTTTTTGATAAATTAAATATAAATGATAAGTTAAAAATAGCTTTTTACAAAAAAGAATAACTTTTTTAATTAAACTCTATTTATTAAAAGTTAAAGTAAATAGTTTATTCAAAAGCCTCACAAGATGTGAGGCTTCTTTTTGTATATTTAAATTATATATTATAGTCCGTCGTAATCTCTCATAGTAAGTTGAGAATCTATTTGTTTTACAAGTTCAATAACAACAGCAACTACGATTAACAAACTTGTACCACCAATAGCTAAACTTGATATACCAGTTATAGGTTGAATGATAATTGGTAAGACAGCAATTAAACCTAAGAAAAGAGCACCAGCTAAAAGTATTTTATTAGCTGTACTTTGTAAATATTGAGCTGTGTGTCTTCCTGGCCGTATACCTGGTATAAAACCACCTTGTTTTTGTAAATTCTCAGCTATTTGTTGAGGGTGAAAAACAACGAAAGTATAGAAATAGGTAAAAGCAAATACCATTATAAAATAGAAAAAGCCATAAAATATTTGATTTTGAAATAAGTTAACTACAAACTTAGCGCCACCTGCTACCCAAGCAGTTGTGGCACCTACAAAGAATTGAGCTATCATTGGTGGTATTAAAATAATGGAAATTGCAAAAATAATTGGAATAACACCAGCCATATTAACACGAAGTGGTAAATGAGTATTTACCCCACCATACATTTTGTTACCTCTAACACGTCTAGCGTAATTAACAGGTATATTTCTTTGACCTTCAGTAATAATAACCACAACGACAATAGTCAAAATAGCAATACCTAAAAAGATTAACATATTAAAAGCTTGTGAAGCGTCAAAAGTAGCTATGAATCTTTGTAAAGCAGTCGGCAGTCCAGCAATAATACCAGCAAAGATTAATAAGGAAATACCATTACCAATCTTCTTTTCTGATATAAGTTCCCCTAACCACATTAAAAAGACAGTACCAGCGGTAACGGTTATGATAGCACTTACCCATTGAAAAGGAGTTAAGGAACCTATTAAAGCACCTCCGCCTTGTCTTTGCATTAAAGTGATAAAACTAAAACCTTGAAGAGCAGCTAAAGGTAAAGTTAGAAATCTAGTATATTTATTAATTCTTTGTTGACCATCGGGCTCTTTAGATAAAGCTTCTAAAGAAGGAATAATCATAGCTAGTAACTGTAAAATAATAGAGGCGGTAATATATGGCCCAATACCAAGCATGACAATTGAAAAATTCTCTAAGCCACCGCCAGAGAATAAATTCAGTAAACCTAATATTTGATTTTGAGCAAAGAAATCTTTTAAGTTAGCAACATCAATACCCGGAATTGGAATATGAGCAGCTATTCTAAAAATAACTAACATAATTAAGACAAAAAAGATGCTTTTTCTAAGATCCTTACTTTTCCAAATTTGTCTTAACTTTTCCCACATATTTATTTCTTATTATCTTCTTTTTTCTCTATCGCAAATATAATAGCTTTACCACCAGCTTTAATTATAGCGTCATTTGCTGTTTTAGAAAAGGCATTAGCTTTAACTTCATACTTTTTACTTAATTTACCAACACCTAATATTTTAACGCCACGACTTATAGTCTTAATCAAACCTTTTTTATATAAATCTTTGGGAGTAATAATAGCTCCATCTTGAAAAGCCATTTCTAAATCTTTTAAGTTAACGCTCTCTTTAATTAAGTATTTACTTTTAAAACCACGTGTTTTTGGAATACGTAGAATATAACCACGAACACCACGTCTATTTAAATTCTTTTTACCACCAGATCTTGAACGTTGACCTTTTATACCACGACCAGAGTAATTACCTTTACCCGAAGCATTACCACGTCCAACTCTTCTCTTTTTGGTTTTAGAGCCTTTAGCTAATTTTAAATTATGTAATGTTAACTTAGTCATATCTTATTTTTTAATTTCTTCTTTTACTTCTTCTTTTTTAACTGGTTCTTTAGCTGGTACATCCTTTACTTTTTTATTTAATCGTTCTAAAGCAATAAAAACTGCTTTAACATTATTTATCTTATTATTTGTCTTACCTAAAATTTTACCATAAACATTTGGTATACCAGCTAATTCTAAAATGCTTCTGACAGAACCACCAGCAATGATTCCCCTACCTTGGACAGCTGGTTTAAGTAAAACTTTAGCAGCTTTATGCTTAACAATAATAGCATGAGGAATAGTCTCATTAACTAACTTTACGATTAACATATTCTTTTTAGCTTTATTTACTGCTTTATTAACAGCAATAGTAACATCTGCACCTTTAGCAATAGCATAACCTACTTTACCATTTTTATCACCTAAAGCGAGTAAGACTCTAAATCTAAGTCTCTTACCACCTTTTTGAACACGAGTCACACGAGCTAAATCTACAATACGTTGCTCGTATTCATTTTGAGGTTTCTCTCTTCTAGGTCTTCTGTTCTTTTTTCCTTCAATAGCCATAATATTTATCTTAAAATTTTAAACCACCTTCACGGGCTCCTTCAGCCACTTCTTTAATTAAACCGTGATAGCAATAATGTCTTTTATCAAAAATTGCTTTATCTATTTTCATTTCCATTAACTTCTTAGCTACTAACGTCCCAACTTCTTTTGCTTTTTCTTTACGTGTTTTAGCTTTAGAAGCATAATCATTAGCTGAAGCTAAAGTTACACTATTTTCATCATTAATAGCTTGGACTGAAAGATGTTTTAAACTTTTATAGACGGCCAGTCTTGGACAAGTAGCTGTACCAAAAAGCTTAACTCTTATTCTATTAGTTCTTCTAGCTTTTAATTTATTTTTTAAAATATTCTTGTCTTTCATATATTTAAATATTAACCTTCAGATCCCTTAACTACTTTACCGGCTTTTCTTCTAATTACTTCATCAATATATTTGATACCCTTACCTTTATATGGTTCAGGTTTCTTAATAGCTCTAATTTCAGCTGCTACTTGCCCTACTCTTTGTTTATCATTACCAGTTATAGTAATAACATTTTTTTCAACACTTATCTCAATACCTTCAGGTATCTTATATTCTACTTGATGTGAAAAACCCACATTTAAAACCAAATTTTTACCAATTACAGCTGCTTTAAAACCAACGCCATTAATTTCAAGTTGTTTAGAGAATCCATCATTAACACCTTGAACCATATTAGCGATAAGTGATCTAAATAATCCCCACAAAGCTCTTTGTTTCTTATCATTCTCATCATTAACTTTAATTAATATTTCTTTATCATTTATTCCAACCGTAACGTTTTTAACTAATTCTTGCTTTAACTCACCTTTAGGACCTTTAACTATTACTAAATTACCTTCAACTTTAATTTGAGTCTTATCATTTAATTCAATTATTTTTTTACCTATTCTTGACATATATATTAATTACCAAATTTCACAAATTATTTCTCCACCTACTTTAGTTCTTCTAGCTTGACGATTAGTCATTATTCCTTGAGAAGTAGAAAGTATAGCAATGCCTAAATCATTTAAAATATATGGTATTTCTTCTCTACCAACATAAACACGTCGACCAGGCTTACTTATTCTCTTAATATGAGTAATCGCTGGTTCTTTCCCTTTATACTTTAAAACAAGCTTTAAAGTTGAAAAGGTATCTTCAATAATCTCAAGCTCTGAGATATAGCCTTCAGACTTCAAAATTTTAGCAACTTCATGCTTTAATTTAGAATATGGTAAAACTACCTCTGGCTTATGAATAGCCACAGCGTTTCTTATTCTTGTTAACATGTCCGCAATTGGGTCTGTCATCATATATTTATATTTATTACCAACTTGATTTCTTAATACCAGGTATCTCACCCTTGGAAGCTAACTCTCTAAAACAAATACGACACAATTTAAACTTTCTCATATAACCTCTATTTCTACCACATTTCCAACATCTTCTAACTTCCCTAGTTGAAAACTTAGGTTTTCTATTTGATTTTGCAATTCTTGCTTTAGTTGCCATATATTATTTATTATCTTTTTTAAAAGGAAAACCAAGTAAAGTAAGCAGCTCTAAACCTTCTTCTCTATTACTAGCTGTTGAAGTTATGGCTACTTCTAAACCATGTATTTTTTCAATTTCATCTGATTTAATTTCAGGAAATACCATATGTTCACGAAATCCAATATTTAAATTACCTTGTTTATCTACATTTTTTGCATCTAAACCTCTAAAATCACGAACTCGAGGTAAAGCAATGGCAACTAATTTAGTTAAGAAATCATACATTCTATTACCTCTTAAGGTAACCTTTAAACCAACTATCATGCCTTCTCTGACTTTAAAAGCAGAAATTGATTTCTTAGCCTTAGTACTAACTGCCTTTTGACCGGTTATTCTCTTTAAAGTATTTTCCGCTACTTCAATAGATTTAGGATCATCTTTAGTTCTACCAACACCAATATTTAGAACTACTTTAGTAATTTTAGGTACGGCTAAATTATTAGTATAGCCATACTTTTCTTTCATAGCTTTAATTACTTCTTTATTGTACTTATCTTTTAAATTCATATTATTTATATTGCTTCACCTGATTTCTTAGTTATTCTAATTTTTTCACCACTCTCTAAAAATCGATGACCTACTCTAGTTACTTTAGAAGTTTTAGGATCAATAATCATAACATTAGAAGCATCCATCGGAGCAGCATATTCAATACGTTGACCTTTTTCATTCTGTTTCTTAGGACTCATGTGTTTATATCTAATATTTAAGCCTTCTACAACTATTTTATTTTGTTTAACAAAAATCTGTGAGACTTTACCAGTCTTACCTTTATCCTTACCAGCAATTATTTTGATATTGTCACCTTTTTTTATCTTCATATGATTATAAGACTTCAGGAGCTAAAGAAATTATTTTATTAAAACCAGCTACTCTTAGTTCTCGAGCTACTGGACCAAATATTCTAGAACCTTTAGGTTCTTTAGATTTAGGATCAATAATAACTGCAGCATTGTCATCAAAACGTACATAAGAACCATCAGCTCTTCTAATCTCTTTGTTTTGTCTAACAATAACCGCACTATGAACTTCACCTTTTTTAACAGTAGCATGTGGTTGAGCTTTTTTAACTGAAACAATAATAATATCCCCGACTCTTGCATAACGTCTTTTAGTACCACCAAGTACTTTAATACATTCAATCTTCTTAGCGCCGGAATTATCTGCTACTTTTAATTTTGTCTCTACTTGTATCATAATTATATCTTTTTACTAATTCTCCATCTTTTATCTTTAGAAAGTGGTCGACATTCAATAATCTGTACCCTATCATCTATTTTATACTTATTCTCTGGATTTTGGCATTTATACTTCTTACTAACCACATATCTTTTACTATACTTAGGATGAATGGCTCTACGATCAACTCTAACGACCGCAGTTTTTTCCATTTTATCTGAAATAACTAGACCTTCAAATTTTCTTAATATTTTAATCTTTTTTTTCATGTATATAGTTATTAGCTATAATTATTTGGGAGATAGCTTCTCCCT
>CAZSGB010000051.1:0-5914 GCA_964606355.1 uncultured Gammaproteobacteria bacterium
TAGATATTCTTTATTCATATATTACATATAACCTAAACTTCTTAGTTTTTCCATTGTATTAGCTTGTTCCTTATCTTGTAACCTGCCAGCGCGTTCGGCTTCTTTAGTTGTCCTTATTTCTTCAATTATCTTATCAATCGTATCAGCTTCTGATTTAATTGGTTTAGTAATAGGCCTACAACCTAAACTACGGTAACGAAAACCATCTTTAGCAAAGTAAAGCTTATTTACTGGAATATTTTCTCTTTTAATATATTCCCAAATATCTAGTTCAGTCCAATGTAAGAGGGGGTGAACTCTTAAATGAACATCTTCTTTGATTTTAGATTTGTACTGATCCCAGAGTTCAGCTGGTTGATCATTATAATTCCACTTAAAATCTTTATTTCTTGGTGAGAAATATCTTTCTTTTGCCCTTATTCCATGTTCATCACGTCTGATACCAAGTAAAATAGCTTTAAAACCATATTTATCTATTGTTTGTTTTAAAGCTACTGTTTTTAAAAGGTGTGTGCATTCAAAAGTATCTGTATCTTGGTAATTTATACCTCTGGCTAAAGCTTCTTCATTTTTACCAATAATTAAATTTAAACCTAATTCTTTGGTATATCTATCTCTAAACTCATACATTTCAGGAAACTTAAAGGTAGTATCTATGTGGATAACTGGAAAAGGTAACTTACCAAAAAAGGCTTTCATACATAACCAAAGTAGGGTAGTAGAGTCTTTACCGATTGACCATAAAAGACCAAGATCTTTAAATTCATGGTAAGCTTCTCGGATAATATATATTGATTTATTTTCTAATTCATCTAAATGATCCATATTATTCAATATATCCTAGACTCTTTAATCTGTCTTTAACTTTTTCTTCGTCTGTCTTAGTAAAGCCTTCTTTTTTAACACTTTCTTCTGAAAGTATTTGCCTTAAAACGTAAGTTACAAAACTAGAAACCGAATTAAAGCCTGTATTTTTAGTTAATACTTTGATTTTTTCATTTAATTGGATTGGAATTGAAATTGTAGTGTATTTATTCATAAAATTGGGATTATTTCTATAATGTATTATAATTACATATAATTAAATGTCAAGATGACAGATTGTGGATAATGTTATATAATAGGTTGGATATTATAAATATCTAAAAATATGGTAGAAAACAAAGCAAAAAAGATATTGTTTTTAATAAATAAGTTTAGTATTGGAGGTGCTGAACGTATGTTTATTAATCAGCTCAAACATATTAATCAAAATGAGTTTAATGTTTATGTAGCAACTGTCTTAAAATCTAAAAATGATGATTTTTCCGATAAATTAGGTTTTATACCAGATTGTAAGAAAAGATGCTTAGAATTTAATTCAGTGTTATCCATAAAAGCATGGCTTAAAACTCTACGCTTTGTAAGAAATCAAAAATTTACCATTATATATTCCACTCTTAAATTTTCTAGTTTTGTAGCTAGAGTAATTAGTATCTTTATACCTAAAACTAAGATAATAATACGTGAAACTAATATTTCTGAGAAAAAGAATGTAAAAGATAAGTTAATTGAAAAATTATTTAAAAAAAAGGTATCAAGTTATGTAGTTAATTCAGAAAAAGTAAAAGAGTCGTTAAAAAAATTTTTAAATATAAAAGATGAAAAGATTGCTTTAATACCAAATGGAGTTGATTTAAATGGTAATCAACAAGTAGATAAAAATAATTTAAGAAGTAAGCTTGGATTTAGTAAAGATGATTTTTTAATATTAAATGTTGCTAACTACAAAACTAAACAAAAAGGTCATACATATTTAATAGAGGCTTTGGGTAAAGTAATACATGATTACAACTTAACTAATGTTAAGTTGATTTTAGTTGGAGGTGGTGGTTTAGAATCAGAACTCAAAAAACAAGCTCGTGATTTAAATATAGAAAAGAATATTTATTTTCTAGGTTTCGTAAAAGAAGTTTTTCCAATTTATCAGATAGCTGACCTTTTTGTTTTATCATCTCTTTGGGAAGGTTCGCCTAATGTAGTTTTAGAAGCTATGGCTTATGGAGTTCCTGTTATTTCTACTAATGTTGGTGGAGTTCAAGAATTAATTGGTGTAAATGGCACTATTATCGAGCCTGGTAAAAGTGATGAGCTAGCAAAAGCTATTACTGATTTAATTGAAGATGAAGCTTTAAGAAATCAGTATAGTTTGAATGGAATAAAACTTGTTAAAGAAAGATATTCAATGGAAGATAATATAAATAAATTAGAAGAGTTATTTAGAAATGTATGAATTTAGTCTATATCGCTAATGCTCGAATACCGACAGAAAAAGCTCATGGCCTGCAGATTATGAAAATGAGTGAAGCATTTTCAAAATTAAGTAATTTTAAATTGATCTTACCCAAAAGAGTTAACCGGATTTCTATTAATGAGTTTGAATATTATGATATTAAAAATAAATTTAAAATACAAAAATTAAACTGTTTAGATTTTATGTTTTTACATAAGTTTCCATTTAAAGGACACTTTATATATTTCCTGCGTACTTTTATATATAGTTTAAGATTATTATTTAATTCTTCAGTTAAAAATGCTGACGTAATATATACACGCGATATATTTTCTACATTTTTTTTAAGCTTAATTAAGAAAAATATATATTATGAAATGCATGATTTTCCAAAAAGTAAGATTTGGTTGAATGAAATATATTTAAAAAGAATTAGGGGTGTTATTACTACAAATAATTGGAAGAAGGATAAATTAATTGAAATATTTGGTTTTAATGAAGAAAAAGTAATCGCTCTACCTAATGCTATTGATCTTGAATACTTTAATCATATGCCAGATAAACAAAAGATGAGAGATAAGTATAAGTTACCTAGTAATAGAGTCATAGTCTCATATATTGGTAAGTTTTATACCATGAATATGACTAAAGGAATTAATTTGTTTTTAAAGGCTTTTAATGAAGCTAGAAAAGAAAATCCTAAGTTATATTTAGTATGTGCTGGTTATTCTGGAGAAGAAACAAAATTATTTGAAAAAGAAGTTAGAAAATTAGATTTAACTAATGATGTTTCTTTGTTAGAGCAAGTTCCTTACAAACAAGTTAAAGAATATTATGCTTTGGCTGATATCTTTGTCTTACCTTATCCAAAAACAGATCATTATAATTTCTTTATGTGTCCACTTAAGTTATTTGAATATGTTGCTTCAAAAAAACCAATTATTGCTTCTGACTTAAATTCAGTTAGAGAAATATTTAATGATCAGGAAGTAATGTATTTTGAACCAGGTAATGTCATTGATTTAAAAAATAAAATATTAAGTTTAGTAGATATAAATAAACAAAATGAATTAATTAGTAAGGCATATAATAAGCTAAAAGGAATGTCCTGGAACTGGCGAGCAGATAAAATAATAAATATTATTAACTAAATTAATACTATGGTTAGATATTTTAACAAATATGAATTAAAAGAAAATAAAAAAGAATATTGTCAAGAATTAAAAAGAATAACAGGGTTATATAAGGATAAGGAATATATTGAAGAGGTAGTTAAGTTAGATCATGATTTAAATATTCTTGATATTGGAACAGGCTCTAATGGTTTTCCTGGTTGGTTAGTTAAAAATGGTTATGAAAACGTAAAAAGTTGTGATATAGATGATTATAGAAGTTATAGTTTAGACATCCCTTTTGAAAAAATTGATGTAAGTTTTGAAAAATTTCCTTATGATGATGGTGAATTTGATGTAATTTTTTGTCTAAATGTTTTAGAACATGTAGAAAATCCTTTTAACATGTTTAGAGAAGTAAATAGAGTGTTGAAGTCTAATGGTTTGTTTGTTATTGCTATACCTAATGGTTGGAATATATTTAGTAAGTTTAGTTATTTATTACATGGTAAAATTGAAGGTTGGGCTAAAAATAATAATCATATCTGTTTTTTGCCGGAAAATAAGTTTTGGCAATTTTTATCAAATTATAAATTAGAGAAAGCTATTTATACTAAAAGATGTAGTCATAAACATTTTCCGTTAAGACATTTTAGGAATGTTTGTTACCCTAAAACTAAATTTTTTAGTAAAAAAATATGTTATTTTTTAAGGAGAGTAGGTTAAAAATATATGAATTTATTAAAAAATTATTTTGAAGGAATAAATTATGACTGGTGGCTAATTATTGGTTTTATAGGTCAAGGAATATTTTTTTTAAGGTTTTTAGTTCAGTGGATTGCTTCAGAGAAAAAAGGTGAAAGTGTTATTCCTGTCTCCTTTTGGTATTTAAGTATTATGGGTGCTTTAATTATCTTTATTTATGCTGTGGTAAGGAAAGATCCAGTTTTTTTCTTAGGACAATTAGTTGCCATAATGATTTATTATAGGAATTTGAGATTAATATATAAAAAGAAAAATAAAGATACTAATCAATTAATTGATTAATATATGAATAAAGTATCTATTATAATCCCTGTTTATAATGAAGAAGCTAATGTAAAAGATTTATTTAATGAAATAAGTACTATTGGTTTAGAAGATTATGAGATTATTTTTGTTAATGATGGTTCTACGGATAATACCTTGAATAGATTAAAAGAAATAGATGGAATAAAGATCGTTAGTTTAAGAAAGAATTATGGACAAACCGCTTCCATACAAGCAGGTTTTGATGCTTCAACTGGTGATGTCATAATTACCATGGATGGTGATTTACAAAATGATCCTCATGATATACCTAATTTAATAAATAAATTAAACGAGGGTTATGATTTAGTTTGTGGTTGGAGAAAAAATAGAAAAGATCCATTAATTAAAAAGTTAATATCACGTGGAGCTAATAGACTTAGAAAAGTATTTTTACATGACAGAGTTCATGATTCTGGCTGTACTCTTCGTGCTTATACAAAGCAAGTAGCTTCATCATTCAATTTGTATGGTGAATTGCATAGATTTATACCTGCTCTTACTGAGATTGAAGGCTATAAAGTAACTGAGATGGTAGTAAATCATAGACCAAGAGTAAAAGGTGTTACTAAATATAATGGAAGAAGAATTATAAAAGCTATGGCTGATTTAATAAGTGTTTGGTTCTATCGTAAGTTTAGTAATAGACCTCTTCATTTGTTTGGTGGTTTAGGTGTTATTTTAATATTTCTAGGCTTTATTTTGGGTCTATATTTATTCATAGCTCGTATTTTAGGAGTTATTATATTATCCGATAAAATATGGCCTTTAATTGATGTTTTAATCTTATTTACTGGTGTTCAGTTACTTGTTTCAGGACTTATTGCTGATATTGCTATTAAAGGGTTTAAAAGTACTAATAAAGAAAAACCATATAAAATTAAAGAAATAATTGAAAAATAAATGAAAGATATAAAAAGACAAGAAGAATATAAAGAGTTAGGTGATTATCATAAACAATTAGATAAAAAGTGGCCTTATTTACCAGTTTTTGTTGAAAAGTTTAATTATATTGATAAGTATCTAACGAATACTTCAAAAGATATAAAAATATTAGATTTAGGATGTGGTGAAGGAATATTTGTCGAAAAATATAAGAGGCTAGGTTATAACATAGAAGGTTTAGATATGAATTATAGTTCAGAGTATGTAAAACAAGGTAATTTACTAAGTACTGATTATCCTGATAAATTATTCGATTTAATATTATGTTTAGATGTTTTAGAACATTTAGAAATGATTGATCAACAATTAGCAGTTAAAGAAATAAATAGATTATTAAAAGATGATGGTAAAGTTATAATTAGTGTTCCTAATCTTGCTCACTTTGCATCACGTGTTAAATGTATGTTTACTGGTAAACCAATTAGAACTGCTATTAAAGCAGAAAGACATCCAGGGGACAGGCCTATTAGAGAATATTTAAGTATGTTTGAAAAATATTTTGAGGTAACAAAAAGAA
>CAZSGB010000052.1:0-5794 GCA_964606355.1 uncultured Gammaproteobacteria bacterium
TGCGACAGGTCGATTTATGTAGACAAAACTGTCCGAAGAAATGGGTGCATGCCAATTATTTAATTTTACTATTCTTTTTTTTATAAAATAGTGGTATAATAAAAATAAGTTTTAATTGTTTTTATTTTTTTAAAATTAAAAATAAAATAAAATTTATTTATCCTAATGAAAGAAAGGAGGTGAAAGTAAAATGCCTGCAAAGAAAAGAAAAGTAGCTAAAAAGAAAAAAGCTGCTCCAAAGAAGAAAAAAAAGGTAGCTAAAAAGAAAAAAGCTGCTCCAAAGAAGAAAAAAGTAGTAAGAAGAAAAAAGAAAAAATAATCGTCTAACTTTTTCTTCCAGGAAGAGAACATAAAATCCCCTGTCTCATGCTTGAAGGGGATTTTATGTTTGAGGAATATATTTTAAAATAATTTATCTTGTTTTTCCCTATGTTTATTACTAAAAATCTCAATTTTACCATATTGTCCATCAAAACCAGGTATTAATTTAACTTGACCATTTCTAACTAAATTTATAGCTTCGGCTAGCTTAGAAGTGGAAATACTTTTTATTTCTTCAATCGATAAATTAAGTAAGATATTGAATTCATTTTTGCCCCCCATTATCATTTGTTGGTAAAAAGCATCTACTTTTTTAGAATGTTTACCGACTTGTAAAACATCAGCTAATATTTCTTTTAAAGGTATAACATTTTTAAAAGGTATAAAATTATTTTTTTTAATTTCATTTTCCTTTCTATCTGCTAAGCTTTCTACTCTATTTAAAACACCAACCGTTACTTTTTTCTTACACTGTGGACAACTTTCTTTATACTTTTTAGTCTCACTTGGGGATAAACTCACCTGACAATCTCTATGTCCGTCATAATGATACATACCTTCTTCAGGATAAAATTCTATGGTATACAAAAATTTCTTTTTATCCCTCTCTTTTAATATATTCCTTATTTCGCTGAAAGTTTTTCCTTTCAAATCAAAAACATTAGCTTCACGTCCTAAATTCTCCACGCTATGAGCGTCAGAATTAGAAACTAAAGTATATTTATCTAACATGGACAATCTCCAATTCATAAGTGGATCAGATGACAAACCAGTTTCTAAAGCAAAAATGTTATCAGAAAGCTCTTCATAGCACTCTGCCACTGAATCAAAACCAGATTTAGAACCAAAAATAGCAAACCAAGGGGTCCAAATATGAGCTGGAATAGTTATATGATTTGGATCAATACTTAAACATATTTTAAGTAACTCTTTAGCTGACATACCAATAATAGGCCGGCCATCAGAACCTAATTTACAACCTCTAGCAGTTAAATCTTGATTTAACTTGCGTACGAAATCAAAATTTGGTGCCCAGACACAAATATGTAATCTTCTAGTTTTACCGCCCTGGGAATAAATACATGATATCTCAGTAGTTAACATAAAAAGAACTCCACTCTTTGAACCTTTTAATCTGTATAACCCAGAACTTACTTCTTCAAGCTTACTTTCTATTTCTTTAAACCAAAGAGGATGCGTAAAATCAGCAGTACCCACAATATCAATACCTTTAATCTTTGACCATTTATCAATTTCTTCTAAGCTAATCTTTTTTGAACAAGCTCGGGCATATTTAGAATGAAGATGTAAATCACATATTTGCATATTAATTAGTTTAAATGATTTTGAGAAATAAAAAAAGAGGGTAACACTTGTTACCCTCTAAATATCACTATTGATTATGCTTTTAATAGCCATAGCTAGTTTTTCACGTTCGTGAGTTAAAAGATGGGTCCATTTCTTAAAGGTCCCTATTCTCTCCTGTTTAGGTGTTGTTCTTTGAATATCTTCAAGTTTGGGGATCAAATCAGTTCTAACAATTCGACATTCGAGAGAATCAAGATTACCATCTTCTATGGGATATGATTTAATCTGATGGTAATGTTCAATTACCAAATCAGGAATCAACATATTGTTTACCAAAATCACGTTTGGTAAACAACCCATATACCTTATTAACTCATTAACATATTCAACTTGCGTTAAACCATCAGTTTGACCAGGCTGAGAAAACAAATTACACACAAAAACTTTGGTAGCCCTTGAGCCCATTATCTTCTCTTTTATACCCTTGGGGAGTAAAGCAGAAATAATGCCAGTTCTAAATGAACCTGGACCAATAATTATGTAATCAGCTTGATCAAGAGTTTTTAAAGCTTCAGAATTAGCTTGAACCGGACTACTTAAACGTAAGCGTTCCAATTCTTTAGTATGATTATATTCCATGATCTTCCATTCACCAACTACTAATTCATCACCACGAAATGCAGCTACAATCTCAACATCTTCATCAGTGGCAGGGTAAACTCTACCAGCAGCATCAACTAATTCACCAAAGATTTTAAAAGCTTCAGTTAAAGTACATCCATGAGACAAAAGACCAGCGATAAAAGTATTAGCAGAATTCTCGCCTGTTGGTAAAACTTTGAAATAAGAAGCAATCTCCTTATTCCTAGCTAAACCAATTAAACAATTCCTACCATCACCAATTTGCGGTGCTGGAATACCTTTATCCCTTAAATCTCTTCTTAGCCTCCCACTGTGTCCACCATCGTCAGTAACTGAAACAATTGCTGATAAATCAATATCAACTAAATGTTTTTTCATACTCTTAAGCAAATTTGATTGTCCTGTACCTGCGCCAATCGAAACAACCTTCATCATAATCGTCCTCCATTTTTAAGGTACCTATTTAATTAATAATTCTTTTTAATCATAACTTTTGAATCAGTAATTTCAAATCCTAATTTTTTGTATAACTCAATAGCAATAGGATTTTTAACTGTTAATTTAACCCTATTACATTTTAATTCTTGAGCAAGTTCTAATAACTTATTCATTAAAGCTTTACCAATACCTTTACTTCTTACTTTCTCATCAACTACTACTTCCTCAACCCAGGCTATTAAACCTTTAGAAGGTATATGATACCAAGCCAAACCAGCAAAACCTATTACCTCATTATTATCTTCCGCTACAAAATATTTAAAATTATCTCCATTAATTAAACCTTCAAGACGTTTTACTAAATTATCTGGCTCAACAATATTAGGAGTTAATTGTTTAATTAACAAAGCAACTTGACTTGCATCTTTTAATTGTAATTTTCTTATCATATATTTAAAATTATTCAACAGTTACACTTTTTGCTAAATTACGTGGTTGATCAATTGAGCAACCCCTATGTTTAGCAATAAAGTAAGCTAATAATTGAACTGGTATAACAGTTAAAATGGGACTTAATATTTCTAATGTCTTGGGAATAATAATAATATCATCAGTTACTTTTTTTATTTCTTCTTCACCTAGATTAGTTATAGCTATTACTTTACCATGACGTGCTTTTATTTCTTCTAAATTACTTATTGTCTTTTCATAGACTTTATCTTGAGGAATAATAGCCACTACTGGAAAATTTTCATCAATTAAGGCCAAAGGTCCATGTTTTAATTCACCAGCTGGGTAACCTTCAGCATGAATATATGAAATTTCTTTTAATTTTAAGGCTCCTTCTAAAGCAATGGGATAATTTAATTTACGTCCAATGTAGATAAAGTCATCAAACTTGTAATACTTTTTAGCAATCTCCTCTATTTTAGAAGCTTGCAAAACAATAGCTTCTATTTTATCAGGTAACTTACTTAATTCTTTCAATATTTCCTTTGCTTTAATTTCTGTTAACTTTCTTTGTCGACCAAATAAAATAGCTAGCATAAAAATAATAACAAGTTGTGAAACAAAAGCTTTAGTTGAAGCTACGGCAATTTCTGGACCAATATGATTATATACTCCTGCATCAGTTTCACGAGCAATCGTAGAACCAACTACATTAACAATACCAAGAGTTAAAACATTATTCTCTTTAGCTTTACGTATAGCAGCTAAGGTATCAGCTGTCTCTCCTGACTGACTAATGGCTAAAACAATACTTTTAGGATCTAAAGGCTCTTCGCGGTATCTAAACTCAGAAGCATATTGAACTTCAACTGGTAAATTAACTAAACTTTCAATCACGTATTCTGCTATCCGACCAGCATAATGGGCAGTACCACAACCTATTATTATTAATCGATTAGCTTCTTTTAATTTATCCATAACGTCAATTAAGCCCCCTAATTTAACATTACCTTCTTCAAAGATTACCCTACCTCTCATGCTAGCTCTAACGGTTTCTGCTTCTTCCATTATTTCTTTAAGCATAAAATGAGGGTAACCACTTTTTTCAGCTTCATCTAGATCCCATTCAACTGTTTCAGTTTCTCTAGTACTTTCCACACCTGATAATTTCATTATCTTATATCCTTCTTTAGTAATAGTAGCGATTTCGCCTTCTTCTAAATACAAAACTTCCTTGGTAAAAGGAAGTAAAGCTGTAACATCTGAAGCTACAAAATATTCATTTTCTCCAATACCTAAAACTACTGGACTACCAAGCCTAGTAGCTACTAATTTTTCTTCTTGAATACTCATTGCTACTAAACCATATGCTCCAGTCACTTTATTCAAAGCTAGCTTAGTGGCTTCTTCTAAAGTATTATCAAGATAATACTCTTCAATTAAATGACTTATTACTTCACTGTCAGTTTTAGTCTTAAAAGAATGTCCCTTTTTAATCAAATCCTTTTTTAAATCTTGATAATTTTCAATAATACCATTATGAACTACTACTAATTGATTCTTACAATCAACATGTGGGTGAGCATTTAAATCAGAAGGTTCACCATGAGTAGCCCAACGTATATGACCAATACCAATCGTAGAATTATATTCCTTATCTTTTAATTCTTCTTTTAAAATATCTAACTTGCCTTGTTTTTTATCTATAACTAACTTACGATCTTCAATTAAAGCAACTCCGGAACTGTCATAGCCCCGGTATTCCATTTGTTGTAAACTCTTTAATAATATGGGTAAGGCTTTTTTATCACCTAGATACCCGATAATACCACACATAGATTATAAGGTTTGCCAAATATAATTAAATAATTGAAGTTGTGTATGATACAAAGACTTATCTTCTGTAATTAAACCTAATGGCTGATTATCTTGATTAACTGAAATCATAGCAACTTTATTTGAATAAATTAATATGTAAGTAGGCGTCCCTTCTTTTTTAGAAAGCCACTTTCTTTCAGAAAGCTTAGCTTTCTCTCCACCGGCTCCAATTGATATGGCTTTAACAGAAATATTCTTTTTAATTCTTTGTTTAGTAAATGTTGGAAAAGCTTTATATAAATAAGGACTAATACCTGTAGAAGAAAAAACTACGTATTCTTTTTCAGTCGAATCAAGTACATCTTGTAAAATAGTTTTTATTCCATTATGACCTTCATAATATTTAACTACTGGCTTATTTTCTGTACTATCATGTAATGATTTAAGTTCTGGAATTATTTCAGCTATTTTTTCTTTTATATTTTTCAAATCATTTATTTTATTATCCGTAGCTTCAAGTAACTTATGTGGATCTTCGGCTACAAAAAACTGTTTAGTAACTTTATGATAATAACTTACTAAACCTAACTTAATAAGATTTTTTAATATATCATAACTAGTACCTCTATTAATCTCAGATTCTGTTGCAATTTTTCTAACTGAAGAAGGCCCTAATTTTAAAAGGGCTAAGTAAATCTTAATTTCTTTTTCATTTAAACCAAATTTTTTAAGAATTGGTATAATAAACATAAAAAGGGAATAAATATAATACACCCGATTTCCCTGTGGCTTGCCGCAGGGTACCTTGAAAGGGAAA
>CAZSGB010000053.1:0-5745 GCA_964606355.1 uncultured Gammaproteobacteria bacterium
GGTTTTCAATGAATTAATTAACAATCAAGTTGCAATAGAAACTTGAAACCAAGTAAATAATAATATGTCAGAAAAAAATGTACTTGTGATTGCGAATTATGCAAAGCAGGTAAATGCGATGAATGTAAAGACTGTGACTGTCATTGTGAAGACGGTGAATGTACATGTAATTGCTAAGATATACTTAAAAAGACTTGGTTCTTAAACTAAGTCTTTTTAATTTGATATTTTTTTTATACTATATATAATACAAGATATATGCTAATACTCGGTATAGAAACATCATGCGACGAAACTGCTGCTTCTTTAATAGAAGTAGATGATAAAAAGATTAAAATAATAAATAATCTTGTTTTGTCACAGATTGATATCCATAAAAAATATGGTGGCATTGTCCCAGAAGTAGCTGCTAGAAAACACGTTGAAGCTATTATACCTGTTATAGCAGGATCAATTGGTAATACTAAACCCGATTTAATTTCAGTAACCCAAGGACCAGGACTCATTACTTCCCTGCAAGTTGGTTTACAAACCGCTAAAACTTTATCATATGCCAGGCATATTCCTTTAATTGGCATAAATCATTTAGAGGCTCACTTATGGAGCTTTAAGTTAACCAATTATGTTAAAATTAAATTACCAGCTCTTGGTTTAATAGTATCAGGTGGTCATACAGAATTATTACTTATTAAAAAAAATAGTAAGTATGAATTAATCGGCAGAACAAGAGATGATGCCGTCGGTGAAGCTTTTGACAAAGTAGCTAAATTACTTAATTTAGGTTATCCCGGCGGACCAAAAATTAGTAAGCAAGCTTTAAAAGGCAAGCCAGATAAAATCGAATTACCAAAACCTATGATAGATTCTCCCGATCTTGACTTTAGTTTCTCGGGCCTTAAAACTGCTGTTAAGTATTTGATAAAAGAACAGCCTAAAACAAATATAAATGATTTATGTGCTTCGTTTGAAAAAGCCATTACCGATGTTCTAATTACTAAAACTTTAAAAGCGGCAATTAAGTATAAAACTAAATCAATAATAATAGGTGGTGGAGTTAGCGCCAATAATAGATTAAGGGAAGAATTCAAAACTAAAACTTCTAAATCAAAATATGACTTTTATTACCCAGCCCTAGAACATACTGGCGATAACGCAGCTATGGTTGCTTACACTGGTTATTTAAATAAAAAAACAGCTAGCTTAAAAATGTATACCAAGCTAACTGCTTTACCTAATATGAAATTAGTTTAGTACAACTATTAAGTTCTAGGGAGATACATTCAGATATAAATTAATAGTAACTATTAACATTTCAGTTAATTTAAGCTAGGATGTAGATAATATGATTTCTAATAATCCAGAAGAAACAATTGAATATGCTAAAGAATATTTTAATATATCAAAAAGTAAAATTCTTGGTTTAGTTGGAAATTTAGGTACTGGTAAAACTGTTTTTACTCAAGGGATTGCTCAGGCCCTTGGAATAAATGAAATTGTTAACTCCCCGACTTTTGTTTTAATGAAAATCTATAAAACTAAACATCAAATTTTTAAACAATTAGTTCATGTTGATGCCTATCGTTTGACTTCTGCCCAAGAATTAATAGATATTGGCTTAGAAGAATATTTCAATAGGCCAGATACTTTAATAGTTATCGAATGGGCAGATAAAGTAAAAAAAAATTACCACCAGAAACTATCATGATAAATTTTAAAGAAGGGCAGGATATTAATCAACGAATAATAAATATATGAGATATAAAGAACGAGCAAGTTTAACAAATAATGTAGCTGCTAAAAAGCTATTTAATTTAATGGATCAGAAAGAAACTAATTTATGCGTAGCTGCTGATTTAACTGATTTTAATAAATTAATAGAATTAATAAATAAAATAGGAAATGAAATCTGTGTTTTAAAAACACATATTGATATTATTGAAAACTTACCAGATGATTTTGCTAAACAGTTATTAGAACTTAAAGAAAAATATGATTTCTTAATCTTTGAAGATAGAAAATTTGCTGATATTGGTAATACGGTTAAGATGCAATATGCCAAAGGTATCTATCATATCGTGAAATGGGCAGATATTACAAACTGTCACAGCGTACCTGGCCCTGGAATCATTGAAGGCTTACAAGAAGTAGGCATATTAAAAGATAGGGGCTTACTCTTACTCGCCCAAATGAGTAGTGCTGAAAATTTAGCACAAGGTAAATACACAAAAAAAACCATAACCATGGCTAAACAATATGATAACTTTGTTATTGGTTTTATCGGTATGAAGAGATTAATAGAAAATGAAAAATTCATTACCATGACGCCTGGAGTAAAACTAGTTGAAGGTACGGATAATTTGAAACAACAATATAATACACCAACTAATGTTATAAATGATGGTAGTGATGTAATAATAGTAGGACGTGGTATTTACGAAGCCGATGAGCCAGAAGAAGAAGCTAAAAAGTATAGAGAAGAAGGGTTTAATGCTTACAAAAAAAGAGAAAAAATGATATAATATTCACATAAAAAAGCATGGGAGTATCTTAAATAGAACTCATGCTTTTATATTATCCATTATGTTTTTATCTAAACTAGAAATACAAGGTTTTAAGTCTTTTGCTGAAAAAGTTACTTTAGAATTCAATAAGGAACTGACGGCCATTGTCGGACCTAATGGTAGTGGTAAATCAAACATTACCGATGCTATCCGCTGGGTCTTAGGTGAACAAAGTTTAAAACTCTTACGTGGTAAAAAATCAGCTGATGTTATCTTTGCTGGTTCGAAGAAAAAAGCTAGACTCGGTTTTGCTGAAGTCAGTCTCTTTTTAGATAATTCCAGTGGTCGAGCACCCCTAGATTATCAAGAAGTAGTCATTACACGTCGTATATATAGGAGTGGTGAAAGTGAGTATATTATTAACAAGAATAAAGTTAGGTTAACGGATATTCAATTACTTTTAGCTAAAGCCTCTTTTGGGCAAAAAACCTATTCCATTATTGGTCAAGGTATGATTGATTCCATTTTGACCTCTTCACCTCAAGAAAGAAAGGATTTCTTTGATGAGGCTACGGGTATTAGAGAATTCCAAATTAAAAAAGATCAAGCTTTGCTTAAATTAGATCATTCTGAAGAAAACTTAGGACAATCACAACAAGTCTTACAAGAAATTGAACCTCGTCTTAAATCATTAACTAGACAAGTTAAAAAGTTAGAACGTAAAGAAGAAATCAATGAAAGATTAAAAAATTTACAAATTAAATATTATTCAAGATTATTAAACGATTTAAGTAAAGAGGAGAACAATATAAATGAGAAATTAGCTAAAGTTGAACTTAAGAAAAGAGAATTAGAAACTGAACAATTAGAACTTCAAAGAAATATGGAAGCCGTCCACATCCAAGACACTGAAGCTGAAGCTTTCCATAAGTTGCAAGAAGAGTATTCACAAAAAATTAATGAAAAGAATATACTCTTACAAGAATTAACTATTATTAAAGGTAAAATAGATTTAGAACTTACTAAGCTTGGTAAAACTGATTTAGTTTGGGCTAATACTAAGAAAGAAGAACTAAATAATGAATATCTAGCTACGGAAAATCAATTAAAAAGTAATCTTGATTTACTAACTAAATTAAAAAGACAATTAGAAGAGAAGAGTAATCAACAAAAAAATATTTTAAACGAATATTCTCAGTTACAAAATGAACTCTTAAATGCTCAGAAAGAATTAGCAAAAAGTGATAACTTCTCATTGAATAAAATTTTAAGTCATTTAAATGATTTGTATCAAAAACAACAAGAATTCCTAGAAGCTTTAGATAAAATAAATGATTTAGGACAATTAAAGAAATTAAAAGTAAAAGCTGAAGAAATTGCTGGGGAAATTAGTTGGTTAACGAATAAATTAAGTGAGAATGATAATAATAATTCTGAATCAATTGTTAAATTACAAGAAAAGTTAAATAATTTTTTAACTTCTAAAGATTCCTTAGTTAATGAAATACAAGAGCTTAAAATTAGATACGAAACTACTAAACAGAAGAATGAACAATTAGAAGATACTCTTTTAAAATATAAGAATGATTTAAAAAAGATTTCAGGACAAATAAATGGTAACGAGTCAGAAGATCAAATAAACAATGAAAAACAAACCTTAGAAAAAAGAATTAAATTAATTGAAGAAAACTTAGAAAACTTAAAGAAAAAATTAAGTAACTTCTCTAAGGACCAAGAAGAAAGTAGATTAAGCTTACTTAAAGCTCAACGAGCTATTCAAGATAGACAAATCCAATTAAATAGCCAAAATAATGAAGCTAATAACTTTAAGATTGAGCTAGCTAAGATAGAGACAAAACGTGAAGAATTAGAAAAAGAAATAACTACTAATATAAAAGATGATTTTAAAGCATTAGAGATGAGCTATGAAATAAATTTAGGGGAAACCTACGCCGAAATATCACGTCTCAAAAATCAATTAGCAATTATCGGTGGTATTGATGATGAAGTAGCTGCTGAATATAAAGAAGTTAAAGAGAGACATGATTTCTTAAATGAGCAAATTATTGATTTAGGGAAAGCTATTAAATCGTGTCATGAGATAATTGATGATTTAGATAAAAAGATAAAGGTACAATTTGAAATATCTTTTGAAAAGATAAATGAAAAATTCATGCATTTCTTTAAACTGTTATTCAATGGTGGTAATGCTAAATTAATTTTACAAAAAAATGAAACTAGGGAAGAAGAAATTAATGAAGAAACTGAGGAAGAAGTTGTAAAATCTAAAAAAATTGAATATGGTATCGAAATACAAGCTACGCCACCAGGTAAGAAATTAAAAAATTTAAATATGTTGTCAGGTGGTGAAAAAGCTTTAACTTCCATTGCTATTATTTCAGCTATCATGTCTAATAACCCTTCACCTTTTGTCGTACTTGATGAAGTTGACGCTGCTCTTGATGAAGCTAACTCAGAAAGATTTATTAAAATCATAGATGAATTATCTGATAAAACACAATTTATAACCATCACTCATAACCGAGCTACTATGCATCAAGCCTCAATTCTCTATGGTGTTACTATGGGCGATGATGGAATTTCCAAATTACTCTCTATCAACTTAACTGAAGCAGAAAAAGTTGCTCAATAATATCTTAAATAAAAAAAGGGGTACGCTATCTCTGTACCCCTTATAAACTATTGTGGTGCTTCTTGCAAGGCCATCATAAATTGAAAGGCAATTGAAATCTGTTCTTGCTTGTTTTGAAGATAGACTTGGTGGTAAGCTTGATGAACCACTCCCCAATCCATTCTATTTTCCCTTAAAAGCTTAGCTACTTTAAATCTAATAGTCTCAAGGCAACTGTTTAAATCCTGACCAATAATCATGACCACCAAGCTCACTGCCCCTTTTTCATTAGTCATCTTAGCCAATGAATCAAGCATGCCCTTAACTGGCAAGGGAATCTCTTGACTTTCTTTTACTCTCACAACCAACTCCTTATTTAATGAACGTTTGATATTATAATTAAAAAACACTGATTGATGATCAGCGCTTTAATAATTTTTTATTTAATAAATCATCTGATCATCTAATTCAGCGTAAAATAATGTTAATAATTAAGTTCTTATTTGATTTATTTATATCGTAAATAAATTATATGCTTTTTTAGAAAAATGTCAAATCATTGTATCAGTCCACCCAGTTCTGGACAAGGCGTGAGTTGTTAACATGTAGTCG
>CAZSGB010000054.1:0-5703 GCA_964606355.1 uncultured Gammaproteobacteria bacterium
AGCTTTTATACCACTGATTTGGTTAATTAAGTACCACACTGTTTGACGGAGAGCCGGATAAATAAAAAAACCCTTTATTTCAAGAGATATATTATTTAATAAATTAATACTTTTTTAACTTGTACCAAACAACAAGTAATGGTGAAGCAATGAAAATAGATGAATAAGTACCAATAATAACACCTAACATAAGGGTTAAAACAAAATTATGAATAGTTACTCCACCAAATAAATAAATAGCTAAAAGAACAAATAAAGTAGTAAGAGAAGTATTTAATGATCTAATTATAGTTTCATTGACTGAACGATTTACTACGACTTCAAAAGTTTCTTCTTGATGTCGATATAAATTCTCTCTAATTCTATCAAAAGTAACAATCGTGTCATGAACAGAAAAACCAAGTATAGTTAATAAAGCAGTAATAAATAAAGCATCAGTTTGGTAATTAAATAAGTAACCAAGTAAAGAATAAATACCTGTAATGATTATAATATCATGAGCTAGGGCAATAATAGCTGACAAACCATAAACCCAAGATTCAACTGGTTCGGAAATTTTACGAAAAGCATAAGCAATATATAAAATAATAGCAATTAAAACAATAATGATAGCATAAAATGCTTTTTGCTTTAATTCATTACCAATGGTTGGTCCAATTGAATCAAATCTAAGTTCAGTCATATTTTCACTGATTTGATTACCTGCCAACGAGGTTTCAAAAGTAACTTCACCATCTTCTCCAACAGGTGTAATAGTTAAGCCCTCAATTCCTTCACCTTGGATATTTAAATTTTCAGCTGAAATACTTTGGACTTCATTAGTAGTAGCTTCCTTAGTTTCAACAATAAATAACTCATTAATTTTATTTAATATTTCTTGATGTTTTTCTTCAGATATTGATTCTGTTCTAATTAATAAACCTAAATCATTAGAAGGTTGTAAATTCAAAGTATTTAATTCTAAATCACTTAATTTATTTGTCATTTCTTCATTAGTAGGTCGAGAATTAGTAAATTCAATTTCAAGTAAGCTACCCCCCGTAAAATCTATACCTAGCTTTAAACCCCAAACAAAAAGAAATATAATACTTATAATAATTAAAGTACTTGAAATAATAAACCAATATTTTCTTTTTTGAATTATTTTATACATTTTTTTTGTTCTTTTTAACACCAAATAAATATGGATAATTTTCAAAATATTTTGTAGCAAACAATCTTAAAAAAGTTCTAGTTACAATAAAAGCACTAAACATTGATATCATAATACCAACCCCTAAGGTAATAGCAAAACCTTTAATTAAGCTAGAACCAAACCAAGCTAAAATAAGACAAGTGATAATACTAGAAATATTTGAATCTCTAATTGATAACCAAGCCCTAGAAAACCCTTCTTCGATACTATTACCAATAGGTTTACCATTACGGAGCTCTTCCTTGGTTCTTTCAAAAATTAAAATATTAGCATCTACCGCCATACCAACAGAAAGGATAAAACCAGCAATACCAGCTAGAGTTAAAGTAATTGGCCACATTTCAAAAATAGCTAGAGTAACTAAACCATAAATGATTAAAGCAATAACTGAAATTAAACCTGGTAATCGATAATATATAATCATAAACAAAGCAACTACTATTAAGCCAAGTAAACCTGCAATCAAACTTTTTTCCAGTGATATTTCACCAAGTGATGGGCCAACAGTTTGTTGACTAATAAGCTCAATCGGAGTTGGTAAAGCACCAGCATTTAAACGTTGAGCTAATTCTTTAGCTTCTAATAAATTAAAGTTACCTGATATAACAGCACTACCACCTGTTATTTCTTCTTGAACAGTTGGTATAGAAATTGGATAACCATCTAAAAATATAGCTACTGGTTTACCTATATTATTTCTGGTAATTTCAGCAAATAAGTTCTGTCCTTCCGAATTAAATTCTAAACCAACATTTGGTGTATTAGTATTTGGTTCAAATTGAACAAGAGCTTTTTTCAAATTTTTACCAGAGAGCGCAGTATTTTGCCATTGATCTTGATTAATAGATGATTGTTCCTTATATTCCTCATCTTGGGTTAAAAACAAAATATGAGCACTATTTATTTCTTTTTCCTCATTCTCACCTTTTTCTTCTAACTTTTTAATTATGTGATATCCAAAATCTGATTTAACAGGTTCTGAAGTTATTTCCCCAATATTCAAATCATCAAAAATGGCTTTCTCAAATTCGGGTACTAGCATGCCACGTTTTACAAAACCAAGTTCACCGCTATTATCTTTGCTACCTGGATCTTCAGAAAATTCAACGGCTAATTCTCCAAAATTAGCTCCACCTTGTAATTGAGAAATAATCTCGAGAGCTTTTTGATATGCTTCTTGATTGTATTGTATAGCAACTTGTTTCTCTTCTGGAGTTAATTCAACTGGTGGTAGAGGTGGTAATTGTGTTTTAAATTCTAAAAGTGGAGTTTCCCCTATTTGTCTAATAGCTTCATTAACATCATGAATACCAGCTAACTCAATGATTAACCTATTATTTGATCCAGTTTGAACAATTGGTTCAGAGACACCAAAAGCATTAACTCTTCTTTCAATTACATCTCTAACACCTTCCATAGCTGAAGCTTGATCAGAATTAGCTACTTCACTTACATCAGCTTGATAGACTAAATGAGCTCCACCTTGTAAATCAAGACCAAGATGTGGAGTAAATTTAGTAAAAAAGGAATAACCCGGAATAGTTGAAGGTAACTGTGGATAATCGACTAGACCTGTAAATACAGCCAAAATTAAAATACCCACTAAAGTGAGCCATATTCTTTGACGAGTTACTACTTTATGTATTTTAGACATATTTTACAATATTCTAACACATATAAATCATTTAGCAAGTCTTTTACTTACCACAACATTTTTTGTATTTCTTACCGCTACCACAAGGACATGGATCATTACGACCGACTTTTTTCCCAGTTTTATCTTTTAATCTACTAGCTACTTCTTGAACAATATCTTCTTTTTTTCTTTGTGTAACTTGAAAAGCATTAATATTACTTTTTACTTCCTGAGTAGGTGTTTGCCTTTGACCTTGAGGTAAAGCAGTTACTCCACCATATTTAAAGATAGCATGAACAACTTGATTTTGAATTTGATCTAAAAGTTGTTCAAACAAAGTATATGATTCTTTCTTATACTCAATTAAAGGATCCCTTTGTCCATAACCCCTGAGTCCAATGCCCGTTCTTAAATGTTCAATAGCTTCTAAATGTTCAATCCAAAGCCCATCAATAGTTCGAATTAAAACAAATTTTTCTATCTCACGCATTGGTTCATCGGTCTCATTAAACTGAGATAAACCTTTTAATTGCTCGGCCATAACCTGATACTTTTCCCGAGCTAAGTTATTTAAATAATCATTAGCTTTTAATTCATCAACTAAACTATTTTCTAGTTTTACTTTCTCATTATTACTTAGTGAGAGAATGGTATTAATATTTTCAATAATTTCTTTCTTATCATCTCCAGCTAAATGAAAAGAAATAATTTGTTCAAATTCTTTACTAATCATTTCTAAAATTAAATCCTTTGTGCCTTTTTCTTCTTTAGCTTCGTATAATTTTAATATTTCTTGTCTCTTTTTGTATATAACATTCCTTTGTTTATTCAAAACATCATCATATTCTACTAAATGTTTACGTATATCAAAGTTATTACCTTCAACTCTTTTCTGAGCAGATTCAATAGATTTTGAGATTAAATTATTTTCAATAGGCATATCTTCTGGAACGTGTAGAGTATGCATAATATTCTTCATTCTGTCACTACCAAAGATTCTCATTAAATCATCTTCCATAGAAACAAAGAATTGAGAAGAACCAGGATCCCCTTGTCTACCACTCCTACCTCTTAACTGATTATCAATTCTTCTTGATTCATGCCTTTCTGTACCAATTACATGTAGGCCACCGAGTTCAATTACTTTATTATAATCTTCTTCAACTTTAGGATTACCACCAAGTATAATATCAACACCACGTCCAGCCATGTTTGTTGCTACAGTGACAGCTCCAAAACGACCTGCCTGAGCTAAAATCTCGGCTTCTCTAGCATGATTCTTGGCATTTAGTACTTCATGCTTAACTCCAGCTTGATTTAATAACTCAGACAATATTTCGTTCTTAGCAATAGAAATCGTACCAATTAAAACTGGTTGTCCTTTTTCACTACGTTCTTTAATTTCTTTAGTAACAGCATTATATTTAGCAATTTCTGTAGCAAAGATCTTATCATTATTATCACTCCTAATCATCTCTTTATTAGTCGGAATAATTGTTACATCTAAATTATATATCTTAGAAAACTCTTCACCTTCTGTAGCCGCTGTACCTGTCATCCCAGCTATTTTTTTGTACATTCTAAAATAGTTTTGAAAAGTAACCATAGCCATAGTTACACTTTCTCTTTGAATGGTTACACCTTCTTTAGCTTCAATGGCTTGATGTAAACCACCTGAGTAGCGTCTACCTTGCATTAATCTACCAGTAAATTCATCAACGATAATAACTTCACCTTCTTTAACAACGTAATCTTTATCCTTTTTAAAAATGTATTCAGCTTTTAAAGCTTCTTCTAAATGATGTAAGGTATTTATTCCATGGGTCTCATAAATATTACCAACATTTAAGCTCTTCTCAATTTTACTTATACCCTCTTCGGTTAAAGTACAGCTCCTCATTTTCTCATCAATGTTGTAATCTTCATTTTCTTTCAAAATTCTAACTAACTTAGCAAATTGATAATATTTTTCATTTGATTCTTCAGCCGGGGCTGAGATAATAAGTGGCGTACGTGCCTCATCAATTAAAACCGAATCAACTTCATCAATAATAGTATAATGTAAATCTCTTTGAACTTTCTGCTCTAAACTAGATACCATGTTATCACGCAAATAATCAAAACCAAATTCATTATTCGTGCCATAGGTAATATCAGCATTATAGGCTTCTTTACGTGATACTGGTCTTAAAAATTTCTCAGAAACTTTGATACCCAAATCTCTTTCTTTGTCCAATGATTCATCTACACCAAATGATTCATCATACAAAAAAGCGCTATCATGTTGTAAACAAGCAATGCTTAAACCTAAATAATTATATATCTGACCCATCCAAACAGCATCACGACGTGATAGGTAATCATTGACGGTAATAACATGAACACCTTGACCTTCTAAAGCATTTAAAAAGACAGCTAAGGTAGCTGTTAAAGTTTTACCTTCACCAGTTCTCATTTCAGCAATTTGTCCTTTATGCAAAACAATACCACCAATTAATTGCACATCATAATGTCTTTGCTTTAAAGTTCTGCGTGCTGCTTCTCTAACCATAGCAAAAGCCATAGGTAAAATATCATCTACTTTTTTACCAGCTACTATCTCTTTTTTTAATTCAATGGTTTTAGCTTTTAACTCTTCTTGTTTTAAAGGTTTAATCTCTTTTTCTAAGTTATTAATTTCAACAACTAACGGTTCTAAACTCTTTAAATACTTTAAATTAGCATCACCAAATATTTTCTCTAAAATACCCATATTTATTTAATAAACGCGGTTATTTTAACAGATATGCCATAATTTGACAATATCCCCGAATTAAGGTGTAAAGGTGAAATAGAAATGTCCTACTTGGGGTTATTTAGAAATGTCCTATTT
>CAZSGB010000055.1:0-5487 GCA_964606355.1 uncultured Gammaproteobacteria bacterium
TATTATCTTTGCCCCGATCACATTATGTATTATACCTTCTACGTAGACATTACCAAAGATTATTGACAAGATCTAAAATATATGATATATTACTGAATGCTCACTTAAGTTTAAGTGATCGCTACGTATTATACGTAGAGGAAAGTCCGAACACCAATACAAGCAATAGTTGGTAACGCCAACCGCTAGGTATTGCGAAATACTTAGTAGGACAAGTGCAGCAGAAAATATTCCTATTTGTGAACCAAGAGTATACTCTTCACAAATTATGGGTGAAAAAGTTAGGAAATAACCTAACTCGTTCCTATGGTGACATAGGAAAAGAGGTAAACTTCTATTCGGTGCAATCTCAAGTAGGCTATTAAATTAGCGGGTTGAGAGCTTGATTCATTTGGTAACAAATGAACTAGATAGATGATCACTGTTATACAGAATTCGGCTTATTAACTTAAATGAGCATTAAAAAAAATGAATAAATTATTCATCTTTTTTAATTGTTGACTTATATATTTAAAATGGCGACACCGGTACACTATCAGATGACTCAACAATAATATACTAAGATTTCAAAACTTCGAGTCTCTCGGAGTTTTTTATATCTCTTCAATAATCTCTAATGTTTTTCTTGCGCATTCTTGCCAAGTAAATTGTTTAGCTTTAGCTAAACCTTTAATTCTTAACTTTTCTCTTAACCTATCATCGCTAACTATTTTCTCCATAGCTTCTGCAATATCTTTAAAACTTTTAGGATCAACCTGTATACCTGCTTCACCTACTACTTCTGATAAAGCCGTAACATTGCTAGCAATAACTGGGCAACCTAAAGCCATAGCTTCAATCACTGGAATACCAAAACCCTCATAAAATGAGGGAAAAACTAAAGCCTTAGCTCCAGCAAAGATAAGGGGTAATTCTTTTAAAGGTATGTAACCTAAAACACGTATTTCATTTGAATAAACAGATTTATCTATTTCTTTTTGAATTAAATCATAATCAAATCCACGAGTACCAATTAAAAATAGGTTAAATGGTCTAGCTATTTGTTTTCTAAATATGTTATATGACTCAATTAACCCATTTACATTTTTTTTAGTAGTGAGTCTGCCTAAATAGATAAAGTAAGGTAAATTGTAATTCTTTTCTTCTAAATATTCTTTAACTTCATTTTCATTTTGTTCTTTCCATAAGTCATAGTCTATACCCATGTAAGTAACTTCAATTCTATCTAAGCTTAAATGATACTTTTCAACTATTTCATTACGAGTAAAGTTAGATATAGTAATTAGTTTATCAGCTTTTTTAATGCCTCTTTTTATACCACTCCTAAGTGACATTAAATGTGATTTAGTATACATTTCCGGATAATGTTCATAAGCTAAATCATGCCAAGATAAAATATTCTTTCTACCACCAATCAAAGGTAAGGTATGAGAAGGAATAATTAAAACATCTACCTTTTTAAATAACATTTCTAAAGTTAATCTACCTAAAGTCCAAAAACGTTTAAAAGGCCATTTTAAAACTTTCAAATGAAAATTAGCTTGATCTATTTTTAAATCATCTCTAAATTCTTTATTTGAATATAAAAAATATTGATTTTTTGAATCAATTTTAGCTAAGTGATGTATTAAATGATAAGCATACCATTCAACGCCCGTTCTTTCTCTTGTATTTGCGCGTGAGGCATCAATCCCAATAATCATATTATTTGGTTGATAAAATACTCCTCTTATATGATTCCAAATTATCAAGAGCTATGCCAGTACCCTTAGCTACGCAGAGTAAAGCATCATCAGCTACATAGGCTGGAACCCCAGTAGCTTGAGTTAATAATTCAGCAATATTTCTAAGTAAAGAACTGCCACCCGTTAAAACCATACCTTTATCCATAACATCAGCTGATAATTCGGGTGGTGTTTTAAAAAGTACTGACTTGACTGCTGCAATAATACCTTGTAATTCATTTTGTAAGGCTTCAGTCACATCATCAGAATTTACTTCAATGGTTCTTGGTAAACCAGAAATCATATCTCTACCACGTATCTTCATTTTCAACTTTTCTTCATCATCTAAATACATAGCTGAACCTATCTTAATCTTAATATCTTCAGCAGTTCGCTCACCAATAGCTAAACCATATTTTTTACGTGTAAATTCGGCTATGGAACTATCAAATTTATTACCCCCAATACGTATTGAAGTATTAGCCACAATCCCTCCAAGTGAGATAACCGCAATTTCGGCCGTACCTCCACCAATATCAACAATCATATGTCCAGAAGCACTACCAATGGGAATATCAGCACCAATAGCCGCGGCAATCGGTTCTTTAATAATGTAAGCAGCTTTAGCTCCAGCAGACATCGTAGCATCAATAACCGCTCTTCTTTCAGTCGAAGTAATACCAGCTGGGACAGCAATCATAACTTCAGGTCTAAATAGTTTAACACCTTTAACAGCTTTGTTAATGAAGTATCTAAGCATACTCTCTGTTGTCTTGTAATCAGCAATTACTCCGTCACGAAGAGGTCTTTGAGCAATAATAGTATCAGGTGTACGTCCTAACATTTCTTTAGCTTCTTCACCTACTGCTAAAACTTTTTTATCCAAAACTGAAATAGCGACCACTGAAGGTTCGTTAATAATAATACCTTTTTTAGGTAAATGAACTAAGGTATATGTAGTACCTAAGTCAATGCCAATTTTCTTTTGAAATAAAGACATAAAGACACATATAATGTGAAATTATCCTAACACATATGTATAATAATGCCAAGTTAATTAACTTTTTTTACTTGGTAAGTAATAACACCCTTAGGCACGTTAACTTCAACTAAATCACCTACCTTGTGACCTATCAAAGCTTCTCCTATTGGTGAATCAATAGAAATCAATTTTTCTTCAGGTTTTGATTCATGTGATCCAACTATAGTATACTCCACTTCCAAACCGTCTAGTTCTAAAGTTATCTTGTCTCCAACTTTAATACCATTAGAACTACTTGTTTCAGCAATGACTGCTGTTTTTAAAATGTTTTCAATCTCCATAATTCGACCTTCGGTAAAAGATTGTTCTTCACGGGCTTCATGATATTCTGCATTTTCACTTAAATCACCGTGCTCTTTAGAAAGCTCAATTCTTTTTTTAATCTCTTCTCTTTTCTCTCCTTTTAAAAAGGCAAGTTCTTTTTTTAATTTGTCCTTACCTTCAGGAGTTAAAACTGGATAATCTGCCATAATTTTAATTTTAATTTTTAAATATATTATTTACGATTATTATAATACCACCACCAAATATCACGAGCAATAGGAGAAGCAACATCAGAACCTTCTCCCCCATTTTCTACTAAAACAGTTAGGGTTAATTCTGGATCATTATAGGGAGCAAAACTAGTAAACCAAGAATGTGGTAATTGGTCACCACTGGCTTGAGCTGTCCCAGTTTTACCAGCTACTTTCATGGGATGATTAGCATAACTTCTAGCACTACCCCACTCAGTTACAGCTTCCATGCCTTCTCTAATTATATCCAAACTTTCAGATTTAAAGATATACTTATTTAATACTTCAGGTAATATTTTAATTACTTCACCGGTCATGGGATCTTGTATCTCTTCAACTAATTGTGGTTTGAACAAAGTACCATTATTAGCAATAACATTAGTATAAGAAGCAACTTGTAATGGTGTCACTAAAATATCTCCTTGTCCAATAACCAAATGTAGAGTATCTCCAGGATACCATACTTCTCCCTTGGTTTCTTCTTTCCATTCTTTACTAGGTAAAAACCCGGAACTTTCACCAAATAAATCAATACCTAATACTTTACCCAAACCAACTTTAGAAAAAGCTTTTAACATATTATCTAAACCTAATCCCTGATGATCTTCAAATTCATCTAAAGCTAAGTAATAGAAAAAGGAATTAACAGATTCAGCTAAAGCTTTTATAATGTTAGTTAAACCATGTCCGCCAGCTTTCCAATCAGGAAAAAACCACTTATCATACCAAATACCTCCAGTACTATTTATTTGTGACCAACGGGTAATTAATCCTTGATCTAAAGCTTCTGCACCAACAATTATTTTAATGGTAGAACCAGAAGGATATTCACCAGCTATAGCTCGATTATATAATGGTTTAAGAGGATTAGTAATAATACTTGAATAAATTTTTGGTGAAAGATTTTGACTAAACGAATTATGATCAAAATTAGGCCAACTAATTAAAGCTCTAACCTTACCTGTTTTAGGATCAAGGGCTACCACAGCTGCTGCTTTATCTGAAGCATATTTTTTTAAACTCTCAACTATTACTTGTTGTAAACCATTATCAATACTTAAAACTAAATTCTTACCAGGAAGTGAAGGCTCTTCAGCAATTATTTCTAGCTTTCTACCCAGATTATCTACTTCAATTTTTTGTCTACCTAAAGTTCCACGTAATTCTTCTTCATAATAGCTTTCTAAACCTGTTTTACCCACTCTTTCAAAAAGTTGATAACCTTTTTCTAAATAATTATCTTTTTCTTCGACAGTTATTCGAGAAGTATAGCCCAGTAAATGAGAATTAATATTATTTTCATCATAATGACGATAGGGATCAGTAATCACTTCTAAGGCAGATATGTTTTGAGTAGTTATCATTAAAGACAAAGCTTCTTCGTATTCTAAATTTTCTTTAACAATTTGAGGTAATTGACTTTGACTATTTAAAAGGTCATTAACTTTTTGTTCAGCTTCTTTATCAAATAATGAAAGTAGTAAATTACGTATTTCATTTAATTGATTAGGCTCACTAGGTAATTGATGAGGAATCAAATACAAAGAAAAGGCAGCTACATTTTCAACTAACGGTGTATGCCAAAGATCAAAGATTATACCACGTTTAGTTGGTTGGTATTCGATTCTAAGACGATTACCTTCAGCTAGATCATAATAATCACTACCTTTAGCTAATTGTAAGTAACCCAGCCGAGTAAAAAGTATTAAGAAAATAATTACTAAACTAAAAAAAAGAATATTAAATTTAGTTATGGTAACTACTTTACCTAGCCATAATGGATTATTACGTTCAGTTATAATACTACTACCTACTTCTTTTTGATAACTAAAATTAGGTAATGAACTATCTTTCATACCTTTAGCCTGATCGTGAATAATAAAAGGATCGTGATTCATAAAGTAGATAACTTATTTCTAAAGATAAAATAAAGAATGGAAAGAACTAATAAATTAATTAGATATATTTGAACAATACTTGTTAATTGACTCACATTAGTTATTGATAAAATAGTCCAAGTATTAGTAAATAAAGAGATTAGCCATCTTAAAATAAATTGAAATATAATATATATTATTAAACTTAAACTAAAGATAGAAAAATATTGAGTTAAACGCCCAGTAACTGCAATTCTATTTTTTAATAACTTAACAACTAATATTAAAAAAATAAATGAAATTAAATAATAACCAGGGACTTCAAATTG
>CAZSGB010000056.1:0-5231 GCA_964606355.1 uncultured Gammaproteobacteria bacterium
TATTTCTTTTTTGGGCTAATTGTTCAATTACTTTTAATTCAATTATTTTATCATAAACTTGCTTTCTAACTATATATTTATCAGTTTCTAAATTTTGTCTCTTTAAATAATCTTCTAAAACATTAACATCACCTAAAAAATCATATAATTTAACTGATTGTCCGTTTACATAAAAAGCAGGTAAAGGAACATATCTAGTTAAATTAGTTATAACTGTACTCTGCCATCTACCCAGATAAATACCAATTAAGGAAATTAATAAGCTCAAAACAATAAAAAAGATTAATGAATTAATCAAAATCTTATATTGAACTTTGGGATCCATACTAACACTATCCACAAATTCCTTTTTGATAGCTTTTTTAAAGTTTAATCTAGGAAGTTCCTTTTTTAACTCAACTTTAGTAATTTCCGGTTTACTATCTTTTAAATTCTTTTCTGTCTTCTTTACATTATAACCTATTTCATCAAGTATCACCTTTCTAGCTTTATTAATATCAAAATGATTAATATTGTTTGGTACTTGATCTTTAGATTTAGTATTTGAATTTATATTTTCTTTTTGCATCATATTAATTTATTTAAAAGAAATAATTCCACCATCTCTCAGGATTTGTTAAATGAATAATATTATCAGTAGTTAATAATGAAGTATCAAATAATTTTTCAGTTTCTTCAATATTTTCTTCTTCATTCACAATAATTATCTTTTCACCAGGTTTTCTAAGATTTAACTTAGTTCTAGCCTCTTCTTCCACAAAATCTAAAGATTCAAAATATCCAATTAAAGATGATAACTCTTGATTCTTATTATTTAACTGATTGATCTCATCTTCTAGAACTGAAATATCATTTTGTAAATCACGGCGATTAATAATCTCATTAATTAGATTAAATGAAAAAAAAACTAATATTAAGATACTTATACCAAGTAAGATCTTAGAACCCAATAATTGTCTACCAATATTACTATTTCTTCCCATATTTTACTGATAAATTATAACATAAATATTACTTAACAGCAAAATATACAAAATACATAATATCTGCTAAAATAATAGATATGTTAAAAAGAAAAACTTTTAAAAAAATTTGGATAATTCTAAGTCTATTTATTATTTGTTCCATGATACTTTGGACAATAGGTTCATTATTCTATTAATTAAATAAAAAAAACCAAGAGCTATTAAGACTCGGGGGGTATATTTATCCAGCTGAAAACCTCATCGAAATTGTTTAAATTTTTATGAATTATGAATTCAGTTACCGGAAAGGAATCATTTAATGTAAAACTGCTTCGTAGGACTAATCTTCTTGAATTTTCTGTTGATAAATCACCTTCTGGCCAATTAATAACAAGATTTGCCAATGATTGAACTTGATTCTCGCTCCAATTGATTAAAGCCACTTTTAAAGGTCCAAAACCCTCATAAATATACTCAAAAGCGGTCATGACTTTCAATACTGTACTCGGTCCACCAGGTAAAGCAATTAAAGCATCGGCAAGTTCAACTATCATACCTATTGATTTCAGACGAGAACTTAGGTTATCACGCCCAATATTAGTACGAATTATTTTTACCTGTTTTGGACCCAGATAAAACTCACCATCAAAGCTTCTGACACAAATAATCTGTTGAGGTTGATTATCAGGCTTTAGCCTTATGAGTGTTTCATTTATCAATTTAGATTGACCATCAATAATTATCTGGGAAGCTTAACTTATGAGCTTCAAACATATATCAGAGATTAATCCAATATGATTTTCTTCAGTAGACCCTTGTAAAGAAGATGGATGACCTATTAAGGCAATTTTCTTTTTCACAGTATTTATCTCCTATCTAATGTGCTATATCAAAGTTTAATAGATTAAAATATTAAATGTCAAAAAAGATGAGTAAAACTCATCTTTTTAAAACAGCCATAAAGGCTTCTTGAGGAATATCTACCTTACCTGATTTCATCATTTTTTTCTTACCCTTCTTTTGTTTCTCTAATAACTTTCTTTTTCTAGTAACATCTCCGCCATATAATTTTTCCGTGACATCCTTACGCAGCGCCGATAATCTTTCAGCAGCGATTATTTTCCCACTCAAAGCGGCTTGAATTTTAATTACAAATTGTTCTTTAGGTAAAACATCTTTTAAAGCTTTAACTATTTTTTTACCCACATTATATGCTTCGTCTCTGTAAACTATAGTTGAAAGAGATTCAACTATTTCCTCAGCTACTAAAATATCCATTCTAACTACTTCAGCTACTCGGTAATCTAAAAATTCATAATTCAAAGAGGCATAACCTGAAGAAATACTTTTTAGATTATCATAAAAATCAACTAAAATAGCAGATAAAGGAATAATATAATGTAAAATTATTCGATTAGCATCTAAATATTCAATATTTTGATATTCACCTCTTTTATCTTGAACCATTTTCATAATATTACCTAAATACTCTTTAGGTGAAATAATATCTATTTTAACGTAAGGTTCTTTAATCTCAGAAATATAGTTAGGATCGGGTAACTCATGAGGATTATGAATAGTAACTTCTTGATTATCAGTAGTTTTTACTTGGTAAGCTACCGAGGGCGTCGTAATAACTAAATCTAAATTATATTCTCTACTTAAGCGTTCTTGAAATATTTCTAAGTGCAGAAGTCCTAAAAAGCCGCATCTAAAACCAAAGCCCAAAGCAGATGAATTTTCAGGTTCATAGAATAAAGCAGAATCATTTAATTTTAATTTATCAAGCGCTTCTCTTAATTTTTGATAATCATCCCCTTCTTTACAAAATACTCCAGCGTAAACCATGGGTTTTACTATTTTATATCCAACTAATGAAATATTTGGTGCTTTATCTAAAGTAACTGTATCACCAACTCTAACTTTAGATAGATCTTTTAAACCAGTTACTAAATATCCAATTTCACCAGCTTTTAAGCAAGAAGCTTTAACATAATTTGGTTTAAAGTAACCAACTTCTAAAACTTCACTTACCGTATTAGTAGCAATATGTCTTACCTTATCACCTATCTTAATCTCACCATTGATCATCCTAATATCAGCTACTACGCCTCGATACTCATCGAATGATGAATCAAAGATTAAAGCTTGAACTTTTTCTTTAACATCTCCTTTTGGCTCGGGAGTCTTTTGTATTATTTTAGCTAAGACTTTATCAACATTTTGACCAGTCTTAGCACTAACTTCGATTATTTCTTCAGCCTTACAACCAATTAAACTTATTATTTCATTTTTAACCTTTTCAACATTAGCTGCCGCTAAATCTATTTTGTTAATTATGGGTATAATTTCTAAATCTTGTTCAATAGCTAAATACAAATTAGCTACCGTCTGAGCTTCAACGCCTTGAGTAGCATCAACTAATAAAACCGCTGATTCAACAGCTGCTAAAGAACGAGAAACTTCATAAGTAAAATCAACATGACCTGGAGTATCAATTAAATTTAAAATATATCCTTGATAATCCATTCTAACTGGTTGTAGTTTAATAGTTATACCTCTTTCTCTTTCTAAATCCATAGTATCAAGTAACTGAGCTTTCATTTTTCTTTTCTCTACAGTATTAGTTATTTCCAAAAAACGATCAGCCAGAGTTGATTTACCATGATCGATATGAGCAATGATACAAAAGTTTCTAATCTTTTCCATATTTATCTTTTAAATATTGGTTTTAAATATCTAAGCATAAAACGTTTTACAATCACTACTTCTTCACATGAGGTCATAACACTTAAAATTAAGTAAGCCAGAAGACCTAAAAAGCCAGAGACTAAACCCTGAGTAAAAACACCAAGAAAGGTCCTCATATTAACTAAATTTGATAATATTTGCAAACTACCATAGACCACAAGACCAGCTAGAACCGAATTAATAGAGGTAATAATAACTGAGCTGACTATTTTTTTATCATCTAAATTACCCATTCTAAACCTAAGAATAAAGAGTAAACCTAACATATTAATTATAGAAGCTATGGTAAAAGCGATAGCTAATCCTTCTACTCCATATAATCTACCAAAATAAATTGAACCGATAACGTTGATAGTAATAGCAAAAAGACTAACATAAACCGGAGTCTTAGTATCTTCTAAAGCGTAAAAAGAACGTGCTATCATAGGAATTAAACTTTGAGCAAAGAGTGAGATAACAAACCAACCTAATGTCTGAGCCGTGTAATAGGTATCAGTCCAATCAAAATTACCAAAACCTAGTATAACTCTAACTAGCTGAGCACGAAGTAAAAGTATAAAAACTGAGATAGGTATTATTAAGAAAAGTAATCTTCTCAGATTAATAGAAAAAGTTTGTTTAAAATGTGTACGATCATTTCTAGCTAAGCTTTCAGTAAAAGCTGGAAAAACAGCAATAGCTAATGAAACACCAAATATTGAAGTCGGTAAACTTTGTAAATTATTTGCTAAGTTAAAAATAGCAATAGAACCGACCGCTAGAGTTGAGGCAATAGCCGTAATAACTACTTGATTTACTTGTGAAGCAGCTAAGCCTATGGTTCTGGGAATCATCAATTTAAAAACTTTTTTTACTTCACTAGTAATCTTCCAATTAAATTGATAACGATAACCAACTTTGATGACTTCAGGAATTTGAACTAATAAATGAAGAACTGAACCAAAGACAACGCCCCAAGCTAGGCCTAAATAGCCCCAGATTGAATAAAAGAAGGTAATACCAATAATTATACCTAAGTTATAGAAAACAGGGGCTAGAGAGAAAGTAAAAAATCTTCTTAAGGAGTTAAGTATACCTCCAATGACATTGGAAATAGTAAAGAAAATTATACTAAGAAGCATAACTCTAGTTAAATTAATTGTTTGATCAAGAATTTCACCACTAAAGCCAGGAGTAATTAAAGGCACTAAATAAGGAGCAAAGATAAAAATAATAAAGCTAATTAAAAGTATAAAAACAATTAAATAATTTAAAATAGTATTGGCTAGTAAAAAGGCGTGCTTTTTACTAGTAAACCAACTTTTAGTAAAAATAGGAATAAAAGCTACGGCTAAAGCACCTAAAACTAAAGTATTAAAAATTAAATCAGGTAATTTAAAAGCAGCGTAATAACTATCAAGTAATGAACCAGCTCCAAAGTATGAAGCTAATAACCTATCTCTAATTAAACCAAGTATTTTACTAATAATAGTAAAAAAGGTAATAAGCACTGCTCCACCAGTTACGGTAGTAGCT
>CAZSGB010000057.1:0-5169 GCA_964606355.1 uncultured Gammaproteobacteria bacterium
GTTTTCAATGAATTAATTAACAATCAAGTTGCAATAGAAACTTGAAACCAAGTATCAATAGTTAAAAAATAATATAGAAATAGCTCAAGGTGTGAATCCTACAGTAATGCTTGAAATTGGTACTCATGAGATAACCTTAGTAGTCACTGATAATGCTGGAGCAACTGATAGTGATACTATTATTATTTATATCAACCAAGGCGCTGAAGTAATTGAAATGACTCTAAACTTTACAACTGGTTGGAATGGCTTTTCCATAAACGTAGTTCAAGAAAATATGAGTATCAATAATATTTTCGAAGATATTGAATCTCACGAAGGTGATAGAATAAAAACTGATAATTTAGAGTCAATATATAATGGTAATGAATGGTTACCAGCAGTGATTATTGATCCACTTAAAGCATATAAATTACTATTAGCTGAAGGAGTTACTGTCACTATTCATGGTACTCCAATTGATGTTAAGACCGAGATAACTCTATTTAATGATTGGTCATACATTAGTTACCTGCCTCAAGAATCAAGAAATATAAATGAAGCCCTAGCTAATATTACTGCCGATGGTAATCCACTAACTATAAAAGATATACGTAATGCTGCTTTCTCACAATATTATGAAGGTTATGGCTGGTTTGGTGATATAACAGAACTTGAACCTGGTAAAGGCTATATGTTAAATATGGGCTCACATCCAGGTACTCTCGTCTATGGCGAATAACTTAATTTAAAATATACAAAAAACCCAAGTTAATTAACTTGGGTTTTTTTATTAATCTAATTACCTAAAGTCCTAAATAATGGTAACCCTGTTGAGGGGCTAGTTGGAATATATATAGTACCTTCCCTGTCCTTAAGCTCACGAATATATAAGTAATATAAATAATTTTGAGTTAAACTTTGATTAATAATTGTTTGTGCATCTCGTTGACCTTCAGCTTCAATTATTTTTCTCTGCTTTTCTTTTTCTTCTTTAGTAAGTATAAAATTATATTTTTCTGACTCTTGTTCAGCTTGTAACTTTTCTTGAATAGAGTTAGCTAGATTAGCAGGTAAGACCACATTACGTAATAATACTTCTTCAATAATTATGCCTCTTGATTTTAAATCAGATTTTAAATTAGTTTGAATATTAATAGTAGCTTCTTGCCTTTTCTCTGAATAAATATTTTTAGCTTCATACTGAGCTATTACTTCACGTATAACACTCCTAATTGAAGGACGTATTATTTTTTCATCATAAGTTAAACCTACATTTTTATATAAATCAGAAGCTTTTTCTTCAT
This sequence comes from uncultured Gammaproteobacteria bacterium, assembly GCA_964606355.1. Lineage (GTDB taxonomy): Bacteria > Patescibacteriota > Patescibacteriia > UBA1558 > UBA10009 > CAZSGB01. Next base: position 1,287 of record CAZSGB010000057.1, read on the forward strand.
CTATTCTATACAAAACCGTCATATCAAGATCAACGCTTAATCCCTCTTTAGTTAATGCTGTGATTGCATCAGAACCTTGTTTCTTGCCTTCATCAGATACAATACTCATAGTATATTCTTCAGTTCGAATACTCATCTTGGTTACTTTAGCTAAAGGAATAACTAAGTGAAAGCCAGATCTTAGTTCTTGATCTTTAACTCTACCAAATAATGAGTAAACACCTGTTTGGCCAGCATCAACAATGATAATCGAAGCAAAGAAAAGCCATAAAAGTAATACTATTCCAATGACTATTAAAACTTTATTTTTAATATTTTTATTTGTTTTTAAATTATCCATGTCTATTATGTTGTCCATAGGTTTTTTAATCTTTAGTTTATTATTCTTTTTTATATAATATATTAAGATAATTAAAGCCATTAAAAAAAGAAGTTCAGGGTTTTTAAACAGCATGGGTATTAAGAGTATGATTAAGAATATAATTAAAGGTATATTCTTTTTCAATTTTTCTTGCATATTATAACTCACCTAAAATAACTTTTATTTCCATTTCTTGACCACTTCTGGAAATAAGTAAAGTTAACTCTTGACCTGGCGTGTATTCTTGAATTAACTTAGTTAATGAATTCTTTTCATCAACTTCATCGTTATTTACTTTTAATATAATATCTCCGGCTTTAAGCCCAGCCTCTGAGGCTGGACTATCTTCTTCTACTGCTAATATATTTTTACTACCCTTACCCAATAAAACAGCACCTTTTAACTTGCCTTCAGTTACTTCTTCGCTTAAACCTAAGGTTTCCGATAAATCAACATAAGTAACACCTAAGCTAGATCTAATTATTTCTGAACTATTACTTAAAAAATTATCAACAGCTGATTCTAAATAATACCCAGGTATAGCTAATCTTAAAGCCTCTCGGCCTGAATAAAACAACATACCAATTACTTCTACCTTATCATTTACTAAGAGAGCCCCATTATATAAGGCATCAAAATCCATATCTAGTTTTAAGTAATGGTCTATACTTTCGGTAGAAAGTAAAAAATAATCTGCTAATGTTTGGTCATGATAGAAAAACTTTTGAACACTAGCTTTAATTATATCACTACCATGATTTTGAGCGCTAAACTTCGAAACAAGAAGTGGCTTAGTAGGCTGCATAGTATTAAGATCGGCAAATTTAATCGGTTTTAAATTAGCAGCACTTACTTGGATTAAAACCGCTCCACTAAATTCATCAATTACTTCTTTAATCGGTTCATACACTTTTTTATCAGCTGTAATAATTACGTAATCAGCTTTATTAATAACACTAGCATGAGTTAAAATCCAACCATCTGAAGTTAAGATCATACCACTACCTAAGAAATCTTTTTCTAAATAAATTGATTCTAAAATATCATCATTTACTCTTTTTTTGTAAATGCCTACTACTTGACTCTTAAGTTCAGTTAAAACCTTAGTGAATGAATTATCTTCTTCATTAAGTAAAAAATTGAGATCAATGACTTCTTGTTCTGGGTTTTGGGAATTGCTTAAATATGTTAGTTGAGCAGAATCAAACCAAATATCATGAACAAAACCAGCTAAAAAGCCAGCTAACATTGATAAGATTAAATAAAGAATAAGTATCTTATTTGATACCTTTTGAGCTTTTAAAGGAGGTATTAACTTATCATTATATATATCCTTAATAAAGTCTTTAGTTAATTTATTTTTTGTTGCTTGATTTTTTTCCATTTATTTATTTTAGTAGGTATATTATAGGCGATTTATAATTTTTTAACAAGTTTAAAACCAAATAGCTGTGTATAAGAGTAAAATAATAATAATTATCGATACAATCATAATATTCCTTAAGTATTTAAATTCATATTTATGCGTATAATTCCAAATAATTAATTCATTAAAAATAAAATAAATAATAGTCAAAATAATACCTTTTAAAAAATAAAGCTGAGGTAATATAGTTAAAGCCCAAAAAACTTGAGTTATAATCAAAGAATAAATTAAACGGTAACTAAGTTTAGAAATGCTTAAATTGTAATTTTGCCAATCATGATACCAGGTAACCAAGAAAATAATGATGTAAAAAAAGATTAGAGTTAAGTAAGGAGAATAATTAAAAAAATCACGTAAACCAAAAAATGAAGAAGCAATAAAAAAGATTAAAAATAACTGAGCTTGTTTAAAGAATAAATATAATTTATTTAAATCAATTATTATTTTCTTAAAATAAATAGTAAATAAATTATTCAAGAATATAAAAGATAAGAACAAATTAACTAAGACAATACCTATTTTAAAATATATATTTTCTAAAAAAAGAAACATGGTTAGACTAGAATATGAAATTAATAAATTAAATAAAACATAACTTAATAACAATTTCTTCTCTTTTACTTTTTCTATAATAAAAAAGTAAGTACCTAGAAATATAAATATAAATATTAAAACATAAATATATTTAAGATACCCTACTTCATAAAATAATAAACTAATTAAAAGAGTGGATATTAAAGGTAATAAATAACTGATTATTCGATAACCTAACATTATTAAAAGTTATTAATAATAAATAAGGATAAGATAGAAGATAACCAAGTATAATCTTTAACCACTTCACTTAGTTTTTCTTTAGTAAGATCTACATTATCATCTTCTAAAGCTGTAATTAATTTAAAATGTAGATCTTGGTACTTATTAGGTACGGTCAAACTCATTAAGTTATCATCAATATCATTAAGACTACTACTGGCATCTGTATAATACTCAAGCAAACCTGTTAATTCTTTCTGATATGACTCCTCTAAAGCTTTTTGTTGTAAATCATATTCAGAAAGTACATCTTGAAAAGGTAAAATATTTAACTTTGAAGTTAAACTAATTACAGTCAGCATAATAGAACAGACTAAAAGAAAGATAGCTAAAAAAACTATTTTACTAATATTCATAAATTATATATTAAATTTTAAATATTAACCTACTTTTGGTGTAAACATTGAACCTAATATAATACCAATTACTAAATAATTGATAAGGCCAGTAACTAACCATAAAACTACTAACTCTTCAGGTACAGCCATAGTTACAAAAGTCATGATTAAACCAGGAACTGAGCCTACTAACCAAATCCAAAAACCATATTGAATACCTTTACCAACACCTTTATCAGGTACTGATTTGTAGAAAATGGTATAGACTAAAGTTAAAACTAAACCAATTACTAAATCAGCGATTAAAGAAGTAAGCCACCAATTACCCGTCATCACTTTCCATAAAGAAGGATCAGAAGAAGCGTATAAACCACCGGATAACCAACCTTCAAAAGCTTGAAGAATAAATAAAACTACACCAACTAAGATACCAATTTGAAAGATCTTACCTTGATTATTTTTTACCATAAAAACATTATTAATTATTAAATAATATCCTCATGCTAATATTTATATTAAATAAATGAATTTGCACTTATTTCTTGCCAAGTCTCGCCTACTTTTTTAAATATTTTAAAAGTATGTGTTACTTCGTCTTCAGAATAAATATATTCAACGCTAATTTCACCACCAATACGATTTGAATAAGTAGTTTTCTTATCCATTACTTTAGGCCGAGTAACCCATTCTATTTTCATTTCTCCAAGAGGCCCATTAAATTCAATAATCTCTTTTTCTTCACGTCGTTCTTCATTTTTTTCATATTTTTCATCAATTACACTAAAATCTTCCTTAATCTTCCTCTTTAGCTCATTGTATCTATCCTCATGCATATTACTAATATTATACCATTTATATCACAATTTAAAAAGCCATATTACTTAAAATACGTAGAAGGTATAATACATAATGTGATCGGGGCAAAGATAATAATACGGGAAT
>CAZSGB010000058.1:0-5050 GCA_964606355.1 uncultured Gammaproteobacteria bacterium
TATCCATGATAACTATTATCTTGGAAAACCGCCATATGTATGTAGACATTACCTTTATTCCTTTTTAAATATGCATCTTTATGTTATAATATATGTACTTGAAAAGCTAATTTATCCCAAATTATATATTATTTGGGAATTTTAAAGATATATTTATTTATGGGATTCTTTATGGGATTCTTTAGTGGTGTAAAAACAAGCTATTTAGGCGTTGATGTTGGTACAGCTTCAATAAAATTAGTAGAACTTAAGAATCAAGGTGGAAAACCTAGGCTCTTAACTTATGGCTATATTGATATTGCGACGGATATAATACGTTCTACTACGCCTGAAACTCAAAAAAAAATAATAGAATCACTTAAAAAATTAGTAAGTTCTACTAATGCTACTTCAACTAGTGTGATAGCAGCTTTACCTACTTTTTCGGTCTTTAATTCCATTATTACTTTACCTAAAATGCCAGCTAAGGATTTAGCTTCAGCAGTGAAATGGGAAGCTAAGAAATATGTACCATTACCTATGGAAGAAATGGTTTTAGATTGGAAGATAATTAAAGGTAAACCATTAGATAGCGAAGAAACTGATCAAGATATTAAGAAAAAAGGTTTTTCTTTGTTTAAAAAGAAGACGGGAGAGGTTAAGAGAGAGGAGAATAAAGATTTGAAGGAAGAGCAAGGAGAAAAAAAAGATACTAAGGGTCCAGAAACTTTTAAGAGTAAAGCGCCAGAATCATTAAGAATCTTAGTAACCGCTGCTCCTAAAAATTTAGTTAATCGTTATCTTGAGATATTTAAACAAGCTGGTTTAAGACTAATTAGCTTAGAGACGGAAGCTTTTGCTTTAGCTCGTTCTTTAATTGGCATTGATGAAGCCACAGTGACTATAATTGACATTGGCTCAATTACTACTGATATATGTATTATTGAAAAAGGGGTACCAGTTTTAAATCGTTCGATTGATATTGGTGGCTATACTATTACTCAAGCTATTAGCCGGAGTTTAAATATTATTCCAGAGCGGGCTGAACAATTTAAAAGAGATATCGGGATAGGTTTTGAAAATAATCTTCAAACTAAGGGTATCCCAAAAGTAATTATTGATAGCTTAAATTCAATTATTAATGAAGTAAAATATGTTTTCGACCTTTATCAGAATCAAGGTACTGGAGATATTGAAAAAATAATTTTATCTGGGGGTAGTGCTTTCTTACCTAACTTATCATCATATTTTACAGATATATTTAATAAGCCAACAATCATTGGTAATCCTTGGGACAGAGTAGTTTATCCGGAAGAGTTAAAACCGGTTTTAGATGAAGTGGGAACTCGTTTAGCTGTAGCTATTGGCTTAGCTATGCGAGATATTTAAGATAAAAAAATGGATGAGGATTTAGAAAATATTAATCTTCTACCTGATGAATTACGAAAAGAAGAAGAAAAAATAAGACAGGCTCCAAAAGAGAAAATACCTGTTGAATTTCATGTACCCCAAAAGGTAGAAGCAAAATCCTTGCCTCAACCCCTCGCCCCTAAAAAAGAAATTAAATTACCAAAACTTGATCTAGAACCTGAACCTAAAATTTTGCCAGAGAAGAGTATAAGTAATAAGCCAAGTTTTTGGCAAACACTATTTAAAAAGAAAAAACATTTTCAAGAAGACACTCCGCAAAATATAATTAAGAATAATTTAAATAATTCATTACCTAAAATAGATGGCATCTTACATGAAGAGCTAGTTTTAGATGACATGGATGTTAATTTGATACCAGAGGGTACCTATTTATTACCTAGTAAAAAGATGTATATACAAATAGGTATCTTTGCTTTAATTGGTATCTTTTTTGGTATGTTAATCTATCTTGGTTTAGTAGCCTATGATATAACTATTAAAAAACAAGCTGATACTATTACGGCTAACGTGGCAGAGGGTGAAAAGGTTTTAATTGAGTTTGAACAAACTAAGCAAGAAGCAGAGTTTTTAAGTCAGAAATTAGATGTAGTGAATGCTTTACTCAAGGTTCATATTTATTGGACACAAGCTTTCAATATATTAGAGAGATTGACTATTAATGATGTTTATTATTCAAATATTTCTGCTACGGCTGATGGTTTAATTACTTTATCAGCTAATACTACTAGCTATACTAATGTAGCTAGACAGTATAAAGTCTTACAAGAGGCTCCAGAAGTGGCTTCGGTCGGAGTTACTGGAGCAACAGGAAGTAATATTGGTGAATCAATTACTTTTAGTATAACTTTGGAACTAATGCCTGACCTATTTTATTCTAAATAATATGTCTTTAGAAGATAGAAAAAAACCAGTTAAAAAGATAAATAAGACTAACTTATTATTAAATAAGTATTTACCATTTATTAAAATAGCTGTTCTTATTATCGCATTTGTTTTAATGATTTTAATAGTCATTATTCCTAAGTATCAAGCTTCTAATCAGACTAAGGAGAGTATCTTAGAGCAGAAAACAAAAGAATTAGAAGATTTAAAAGTATATTATGATAATTTAAAAAATTTAAATATTGATATTAATGAATTTAAAAAGTTAGAAGCTACTAATTTGAAAAAATTAAATGAAGTTTTACCAAGTGAAGCTGCGATACCAGAACTGATGGCTCAACTTGAAGCAGTAACTTTATCAAGTGGTTTTTCTCTATCTTATATGGATTTTACTCAGGGTGCTTTATTTGAAGAAGAAAAAGATTCCTTAGATTCAACTGAAGAAATTAAAAATGATTCAACTCCGGGTATTCATTTCGTTGATATTGCTATGAGTGTTCAGGGGGGTGATTATTTTGGATTAAAGAAATTATTAAATAATCTTGAAAAACATTTACGTATTTTAGATGTTATGGCTTTAACTTTTTCAGGCGGTCAAGAAGCTAATGGCTATTCTTTAGCCCTTAGAACCTATTATTTTATACCTTAATATGTCAAAGAAAAAAAATAAAGACAAAATAAAAAATATTATCTTGATAATCATAATTTTTTGTATTTTTGGTTACACTTTCTATTACTTCTCAAGTAATTCAGCTGATCAAATATTGAGTGATAATGAATTAAGTTTTATTAGTAACAAATATTCAGCTTCCTTAGAAAATGTTAATACGACTAAAAAAACTTTAAAAAATAATATTTTTGCTAATCCAGTATTTAAATCATTAAGATCATTTGTTTCTCTACCTTTAGAACTCGGTAGAGTGGGGAAGGAAAATCCTTTTGCCGCGCCACCTTCACCTTTAGATGATTTGTTAAAAGAAGCAAATCAGTAGCTTATGTTGAAAAAATCGTTGCAAAAACAAGTATTAGATGCTTTAAAAGCTCAAGAATTAATTACTGCTGATGATTATGAGCAGTATTTAAAAATGATAAAAGCAGATCCTGAAAGATTTAGTAATTTCTTAAATGGTTCTGCTTTAGCTAATGTTGAAGCTATTGCTAAGATTAAGGGTCAGATATTAAATTTACCCTATACTTTTTTAGAAGGCAAAGAAATTGCTGGAGATGCTTTAAAAGTTATACCTCAAGATTTATCTAGAAATTACAAAGTTTTAGTCTTTAAAAAAGATGGGACTAATTTAGACGTTGGGTTAATTGATCCTTCTGATTATAGGGCAATTGAAGCAATTGAATTTTTAGCTCGAAAAAAGAATTTGAAGGTAAAGTATTATGTCATATCACCTAAGAGTTATCAGGCAGGAGCTAAGGGTTATGAAAGTATTAAAGAACAAGTGGGTGAAGCTTTAGAGTCAGCAGAAAAGAAATTTGCCCCTAAATTAGGTAAAACCATTACTGAAGCCACCCCCTTAGATCAGGTAGTAAAAAGTGCTCCTGTTTCTAAGATCGTTTCGGTTATCATTCGTCATGCTATTGAAGGTGGAGCTTCTGATATCCATATTGAACCACAAGGTGACAAGAGTCGAGTTAGATACCGAATAGATGGTATTTTACATACTTCCATTATTTTACCGATATATGTTCATGCGGCTTTAGTTTCACGTATTAAAGTCATTGCTAATTTAAAAATTGATGAAACACGTATTCCGCAAGATGGACGCATTAGATTAACTGTTGCTGACAAAGATGTTGATTTCCGTGTTTCTTTGATTCCGCTCATTAACCAAGAAAAAGTAGTTTTAAGAGTCTTAGAATCACCTGATAGAGCTCCAACTTATGAAGAGCTAGGTTTTAGGGGTGAATCTTTAAAGAAAATGGAAAGTAATTTAAGTAAACCAAATGGTATGTACTTAGTAACCGGTCCAACGGGATCAGGTAAATCTACTACGCTTTTTTCAGCTCTTTACCAGCTTAATCAAGAAGGAGTGAATATTTCAACCCTAGAAGATCCTGTTGAATATCATATTGAAGGTATTAATCAGTCTCAAGTTAGAACGGAATTAGGCTTTACCTTTGCTTCTGGACTTAGGGCTTTACTAAGACAAGATCCAGATATTATTATGGTCGGTGAAATTCGAGACAAAGAAACTGTTAAATTAGCTATTCACGCTGCTTTAACCGGTCATTTTGTTCTTTCCACTTTACATACTAATGACGCAGTAGGAGCGATCCCACGTTTTATGGATATGGGGGCTGAAGCTTTTTTGTTAGCCTCAACCCTTAATATTATCATTGCGCAAAGATTAATCCGTAAAATTTGTGAAAATTGTAAAGTAAAAGATGAATCACCTGCTGGGGTATTAGAAGAAATTAATGCTGACTTAGCGGCCGTTCCAGTTAAAGCTCTATATAAAGGCGTTAAACTTGATGGTAAGTTACCTTTTTATAAAGGTGAAGGTTGTACACAGTGTGGTAATACTGGTTACAAGGGTAGACTAGCAATTTGTGAAGTTTTAACCGTTAATACTAAGATGAAAGAAATTATTGCCCAAGGTTTTAATTCCAAAGATGTTAAAGAAGAGTTATCAAATCAGAATTTCATTACCATTAAACAAGATGGTTGGATGAAGGTTTTACTAGGCTTAACTACTATTGAAGAAATATTAAGAGTGACCAAACAAGAAGAATAATATATATATGA
>CAZSGB010000059.1:0-5004 GCA_964606355.1 uncultured Gammaproteobacteria bacterium
TTTTACCACTAAATTATCTCATATCCTACTGTCCGAATTTTGGGGGTCAGCTTAGTATACTCTTCGTCAATATTACCTATCTTAATAAATTCTTCATCTTCTAACTTATATACTGCATACTTGCTCATACTATTTTTCTGAGTCTCTTGACCAAAAACATAGTTATCTCCAAATAATATTTGAGGTTTAAAATTATTATCAATTCGATCTACTATCACATTATTTTTAGTTATAATCCATGAACTTGTAGATTTTGAAATCCTAATACTATCCCACATATTAATTATTTGTATCCAACCACCATATTTTTCTTTAACACATGATACATAAGTAGCTGAAGTATTATTTTTAGCATCAATAACACTTGGTAATTTTTTTTCGCATCTTTCATATTTATATAACCAATCAGCGGTAGAATTTTTATAATTTTTAGGCTTTTTAGGGAGAACAAATAATGTATTTATTAAAATGAAAATAAATATTATTACTATTAATAAAATTTTGTTTCTTTTACTCATATTACCTTTCTAATGCTTTAATAATCTTTTGAGCAAATAATTCCCTTTCATTATCTAAGTATTGTTTACCGGGCCAATGATGTAAATTATCATTTTTCAATCTTGGTATAATATGAAAATGAACATGATTAACTAATTGTCCAGCTACTTCTCCATTATTAACTAATAAATTGAAACCATCACCACCACCAGCTGAAATAACAGCTGGCGCTAAAGTTTTAACTAAAGCTAATAAGTCTTTTAATAAATCAACAGGTGTATTCAAAAAAGTATCATAATGTTCTTTAGGTATTACCATGACATGACCTTTGTTGACGGGATTAATATCAAGAAAAGCTAAAAACCTTTTATCTTCATAAACCTTAGTTGATGGTAAATCACTACTGACAATTTTACAAAATAGACAATCCATATTATTTAACCTCCTTCTTTAACGTATTCTGGCCACTTATACTCTATTTCTGAATCATTCCATTTATATCTCAGTTCATCTGGCTCAGAATAGTTATAATGTTTAGTTGGCATGTTAACAATTTTGGCTTGCGGACAATCATATGCCGTAAAACCATGTAAAACACCCTTTGGTATTTTAATTAATAAATGTTCACCTTCAATTTCCGGAGCGCTTAGTATAAAATCTTGTGACTGTCTATAAGTAGGAGAATCTTCTCGCATATCATATAAAGCAACAAGTGCTTGACCTTCTACGCAAACAAAGTGATCGTCTTGTAATTTATGATAGTGCCAACCTTTAACTATACCATACTTAACTAAGGTCATATAGACCTGACCAAATTTTTCGAAGATTTCATCATCATCTCTCATAAATTCAATGACTAAACCCCGATTATCGGAATGTACTTCTAATTTTTTAATTTTTACTCCGTTAATCATATTTTGAAGGATAAATAATAATTATTAAATATGTACTAATACCTATTAAAAGTGATATCAAGTATCTCATTTTTTCCATATTTTGTAAATATTGATAACTTAGAAAGATTATTATTAAAGCGATTAATATACTCATAACTTTTTTAAAGGGTAAATATGTTTCTTGCTCATGATTAAAGAATAATAAGATAAAACCACTTATTATAGTTATTATTAATAACCAATGCATATCAAAGTAATTAGAAATAAGACCTACTTTAAAATTTTCAATAATAAAATATGTAATAAAAGTAATAACTGAAATGGGAAATAATAGCTTAAAGATACTTAAAATAAATTCACCAAAATAATTTAAAATTCTTCTTCTCATTGAAATTTCTTTTTAATATAGTTAATTGTTTTATCAATAAACTCACTTAAACTTAGTTTTTCTTTAATAAAAGTAACTCTAATCTGTTTTAAAGGTATTTGCTTATTTAAGCTATTTAATTCTGGAGCACTGATAGCAAAACGTATCTTTCTATTTACTACAGAAGCATTTTTTAAATCAAAAGTTACTTTATTTACTTTCCAACCATTTATTTCTGAAGGTGTAGTATAATCAGTTATTAAATAATCGATATTTGAAAAATCCGTAATATTCCTTAATCTATATATTTCCGGATTAAAATACATATCATCAGTTAAAGCTAATAAACCTTGTCCAAAAATCTTAACATCATTTCTAGGTGCATAAATGTAAACAGGCATAGAAGATGGAGTTACAAAGTAATTCTTTTGTATTTCAGCTATTTCAATAACTTCATTATTTACCCCAATTAATTGTTTACCTTCATTATGTGAAGTATAAAAACCTAAACGCGGTATAGTACTGTAAACAGCTGTCGGCATATATTCTAAATCAATAAAACCATCTGAATAATTAGGATTATCAACTAAGTAAAGACGATCAATAAAAGTTAAGTACTTTTGTTTAGTTTTAATAGCTCTAAAGAATATCTCATCTTCACAGTCTAGTTCTATCTTATAGGCACCTTCTGGTAAACCTTCAAAATAAAATTTAATTTCACGTGGTGCTGAAGCTGGATCATATTTACTAATTAAACCATCATCTTCAACAAATTTCTCAAATAACTTAATACCTTGATCATTATATAATTTAATCTTTAATTCATCTAAACCTTCAGCTCTATTTATATCTTGAATGGTAAATATAAAATCTAAAGGCTCATTCTTAATATAAGTATAAAAACTATGAAAACCACGTATAGTTTTATCCATTACTTTATAACTATTACTCGGTACATAATTTGGAATTATAAATTTTCTATCTATTTCATAGTTATAAGCAGCAAAATTAGTTAAAGTATCTTTTTCTTCTAAAAATTGATCAATTGATAAAAATTGCTTATTTCTCTGGTATAGAGCTCTGTCATTACTTTCTATCTTAAACCAATCTAAATTATCAAGTAATTGATTCTCTAATGGTTTAAACTCATAATTCCATTCATTCTCACCTTGATTATTTAAACCAATTTGAATTAAAGGTAAATCACTATTTTGATAGGTAATCTCTACTTCCGCTTTATTAAATGTTTGAGGTAAACGAGTTTTAAAGTAAACTGGTTCTTCCGTAATACTCTGCCAATAAAGATCATTGTCTTTTACTTTATTTATGGCACTCATCCTATTAGCTGGAAATAAATTAGTAATTACTGGTGAATCATGAGAAAAATTATATATAAATTTAATAACTCCACTTCTAACTAAATCTTTATTTATTAAATAACCAAGTAATATAAAAGGGGTGATAATTATTATTATCTTAATTAATATATTTAAGTTATTAATTATTCGCTTCATAACTTGTTAATTGAATATAGGCTTTGTTCTTTAAAATCATGAATACTCTTACCTACTTCTAAATTAAACTTAGTAAAGTATTTATCATTAAACTTATTTAATTCTTCTTCAGTCCTAGTAAAGTTAAAATAATAAACCGGATAACCAGCTTCAATTAACTGATTAACGGCTAAATAATCATTATCATTATTTAATTTAAAAATAACACTTCTTGAAGGAAAAAATACTTTATCCATTCGCTCAGCAATAATAATAGCCTTATCTTCAGTTAAACCCTTTACTTCTTTAGCTATAACTTGATATTCATTCAAAGTATTCTTGACATCTTTTAAACCATCCCCTTCGCTTAGATAAACAACTTGATAGCTATTAAAACCAAGAACTAAGAATAGAATAACTGAAACTACGGGTAAAATATATTTTTGACGAGTATACAGATTATAGATGCTATGGATTACTATGGGTATTAAAAAAATATAAATTGGTAAAAAGTACCTAACATAAGAAGTACCGATAGTAATTAGATTAGGATCTGGATTATCATGAAATTCCCAGGAACCATAATAAATAATTAAATAACCACTAAAGGTAATAAATAAGAATAAATACATTAATTCATCATACTTCCTCTTAGTAATAGCTTTAAAACTAAATAAGAGTAAACCAATTAAATAAATAATTGACCACAAAGGAAATAATTTAAAGGTATAACTCCAAGTATTAGAAATAGCAGTTTTTAGGTGAAAACCAAAAGGTAAAAAGATACTTTGCATTAATGAAATACTTTTGCTAAATAAATTAGTTTTACTTAGTTCTAAACCAAAATCATAACCAATACTTAAAATATGACCATAACTTAAAAAATTGAAATAAAAAATTGGTGAAAAAACAATAATAAAGACTAAAGCAGATAATATAATGTATTCCCATTTAAGACGTGAATAATTAAATAAACCTAAGATAATAAGTAAGGGCAAAATCCAAACTATAGCACTAGTTCTAACCATTAAGCAAAAAGCTAAGAATATAGCACTAAGAAGATAAAAATATATTTTTCTCTTTTGGATAGAAAGAACAGTAAAGTACAAAGTAAATATAAATAGCGAAATAAATAAGATATTAGGCATCATGCTCTTAGAGGAATAATACCAAAAAGCGGGATTAATAAATAATAAAATAGCTGACCAAAAAGCTATTTTCTTGTTAAACAATAATTTAATTAAGAAATAAAAGATGAAAACTCCAATAATAGCTATAAATGGAGTTAAATAATCAATAAATTTTATACTAATTACTTTACTAATTAAACCATATAAAAGAGGCATACCCAGAAAACTAGCTGGAACCGTTAAACCATTAATTACTCTCATGCTACGAGGACTAACTATTTTCCCAGCTACTGCGTTAGCTTCATCTTTAAAATTTAATACATTATTCTCATAATATGTTTGACTAAAGGTATAATTAGCTGTCTCATCTGGAGAATTATATATTTTTTCAATATCAGAATTTGACTTAAAAAGATTATTACCTAAAAAAGAATAGATAATAAAAAAGACTATCCCAATTAAAAACAAAATAAGCAGTTTCTTATTAAACTTTCTAAATAATCTATTCATAAATTACTTTTACATTATACCAAATCTTTTAATTTTAGATAAGGCTGATTTAATTAGTGGCATGCACCCATTTCTTCGGACAGTTTTGTCTACATAAATCGACCTGTCGC
>CAZSGB010000060.1:0-4962 GCA_964606355.1 uncultured Gammaproteobacteria bacterium
GACCACTATCGGCAGCTTTTTCGTACATTAAAGCATCAAACGAAGTTCTAAGTAAAATCAAAGCAAAGTTATGATAGGTTGAAGCAATAAAAATATGAAAAGAAGTAGTAATAAATATTTTAATTATCCAACCCAAAGAAGATAGGATTGAACCAACTTTCATTAATTTCCTTTTATTAAATTTATCAGTATAATCACCTATTACTAATTTTAAAATAACAGCGACTAAAGTAACTAAAGAAGTAATGAGACCAACTGATAAATATTGACCTTTTAAAAGTTGCCAAATAAAGATAGGCCAGAGTACTGCTCCAATCCAGTTCTCTGCGCCATCTGCCATATAGGTAATCATCATCTTACGATTATCTTTTTTAAAGTATTCCTGCCAACATCTTTTATATGACCAACTAAATTTAACCTTAATTTTAGGCACAAATAATAAGGGAATAATACCGATGATAATTAAGATTATAACAATCACAAAAACAAAATTAAAACCAAAAGTTTTAATTAAAAGGCCTGAAACAAAAGGGATAATAATACTTAAAACAGAAGTGAATGAATCGAGTAAACCTATTTGCTTACCTCTTTTCTTCTTATCAGTTAATTCCGCGAATTCTGTATGATAAGGTACCCAGTAAAGCATGCGATAAACGTTCAAAAAAAGAAGTGAAAGAACGGTGAAAATAACTAAATTAACGTCAAAAAAATAATAACAGGTATAGAAAGCAGCTAAAAAAGGAAAGGACCAAATAATTGAATTACGAATACCAATATAATTCATAAAGATTGCTCCAGAAGCTACAGTCAAAGTATATAGGGCAAATGAGATTAAATAATAGATAATTACTTTTTCTATACTATTATATTGAAGTAATAAAAAAACTGGTAAAAACAAACCCACAAAACCAGCCGCAATTAATAAGATAGAACGCGAAGTGTAGAGTGAAGCTAAACCCGGTGGTAATAAATGAGCATTTTTATAACCAGAAAATACTGACATAACTAAATAACAAGGTTGACTAATTTATTGGGGATATAAATAAACTTTTTAAATTCTTTGTCAGCTATATATTTTTTAACTTGAGCAGACTCACTAATTAATTTCTTTAAATCATTTTCTTTAATATCTCTTTTTACTTCAATGGTATCTCTTAATTTTCCATTTATTTGTATAGCAATAATAACTTGATCATCAATAATTAATTTCTTATCATACTTTGGCCACTGACTCTTAAAAATTGATTCCTTGTTACCCATTACTTCGTTTATCTCTTCACATAAATGTGGAGCAAAAGGTGCTAAAAGAATTAAAAACTTATTTAAGGTATCTCTAGAAACATTAAGCTTAGTAATAATATTTACAAATTCCATCATAGCTGCAATAGCCGTATTTAATCTTAGATTCTCAATATCTTTAGTTACTTTTTTAATTGTTTTATGCAAAATAATCGTAACTTCTTTATCTTCTTTACCCTCTTTAAAATTTAAACAATATTTATTTACTTTTTCTAAGAATCTTCTCAGACCCATAATGCCTTGCTGGCTCCAAGGTTTAGCATCTTCAAGGGGTCCCATAAACATCTCATACATTCTCATGGTATCTGACCCGAATTGATCAATAACTTCGTCAGGATTAATAACATTACCCCAACGCTTACTCATTTTACGAGAATCTTCAGCTAAAATTAAACCTTGATTTCTAATTTTTAAGAAAGGCTCATCAAATTTTAAATAACCTAAATCTCTTAAAACCTTAGTAATAAACCTGGCATAAATTAAATGACCCACCGCATGTTCCATACCGCCCACATATAAATCAACCGGCATCCAATACTTAATCATCTTTTTATCAAAAGCTTCCTTTTTATTATTTGCATCACAATATCTTAAGAAATACCAAGCAGAACAAACAAAAGTATCCATGGTATCAACTTCACGTTTAGCCAAAGTATTACATTTTGGACATTTAACCTTATGGAATGTTTTAGAATTAACTAGTGGAGACTGCCCAGTGGGTTTAAAATCAACGTCATCTGGTAACAAAACAGGTAAGTCTTTTTCCGGAACAGGTACTAGACCACATTTATCACAATAAATAATGGGAATAGGTGCTCCCCAATATCTTTGACGAGAAACTAACCAATCACGTATTTTAAACTGAGTTTCCAAATTACCTTTAACATCTTTAGTAATTTTTTTAAAGGCTTCTTTTGAGCTTAAGCCATTATATTTATCACTATTTATTAAAACACCATACCCAGTAAATAATTCTTCTTGTTTTTTTTGATCAGCTTTAATAACTTCAATTATTTCTAACTCATACTTCTTAGCAAATTTATAATCCCTTTCATCATGAGCCGGTACGGCCATAATAGCGCCAGTCCCATAACCAGTTAATACGTAATCAGCAATATAAACAGATATTTCTTTTTGATTAATAGGATTAATAGCTTTTAAACCTTTAAGTTCTACACCTGATTTCTCTTTATTTAAATCTGTTCTTTCTAAATTACTCTTAGTCCTTGTTCTAGTAATATACTTTTCTACTTCTTCAAAATTATTTATTTTATCTTTTAATTTATAAATTAACTCATGTTCAGGAGCTAAAACCATATAGGTTGCACCATATAAAGTATCAGGTCTCGTGGTAAAAACTTCAATAACATTATCATCATCTTTAACCTTAAACTTAAGTCTAGCGCCTTCTGATTTACCAAGCCAATTCTTTTGCGTAATTTTCAAAGCCTCTGGCCAATCTAATTTGTCTATTTCGTTTAATAATTCTTCAGCATATTCTGTGGTCTTAAAAAACCATTGATCTAAATCTTTTTGAATCACTTCTTGATCGCATCTTTCACATTTACTATTAACTACCTGTTCATTAGCTAAAACTGTTTTACAAGAATCACACCAGTTAACCGGCGCTTGCTTTTTATAGGCTAGGCCTTTGGCATATAGCTTTAAGAATAACCACTGAGTCCATTTATAATAATCAGGTGAAGAAGTATTTATTTCACGTGACCAATCATAAGAAAAACCCAAAGCTTTAATTTGTCTCTTAAAAGTTTTAATATTCTCTTCTGTCTTAACTTTAGGGTGAATACCTTTTTTAATAGCAAAGTTTTCAGCCGGTAGTCCAAAAGCATCCCAACCCATGGGGTGTAAAACATTAAAACCTTGTAATCTAAAATACCGACTAATTATGTCAGTTGCGGTGTAACCTTCCGGATGTCCCACATGTAAACCATCCCCCGAAGGATAGGGGAACATATCAAGTACATACTTCTTCTTACCATTGTTCTCTTTTACCTGATTAATACCTGCTTTATCCCATTTAGCTTGCCATTTCTTCTCTATTTTTAAGTGATTGTAATAGGTAGTCATATTTACTTTATTTTAGCTAATTTATGACATAATTTCAAGGTAAATCATTAAAATATTTGAATTGACCAAATAATCAGATTATGGTATTTTAAGAATTAGTTAAATTAATTAAAAACATATTTCACAAGAATTAAAACAAAAGATATTAACTGGCTTAGTAAAAGCCTTAAAAAGCTTTACTAATTTAAGAAACCCTTTAAAATCATTAGGTAAAATAATAGCTGAACCTTTTATTATTATCTACAAAATAATTTTTCAAATCATATTTTTACCTCTATATAAATTAATAAGACTAATTAAAAAGAACAATAATCAGGAAGATGAAAAAATAAAAATATTAAGTAATAATTATTCAATATATTTACCTTTAATTATCATTATCATCATAAGTTCAGTAGGTTTTATCTCAAATATTGAAGCTAAAGAAACTCGTCCAGAAAATTATGGTAAAACTAATATCTTATTCCAAATTACCAATACTGATGAATTATTTTTAAGCGAAGATCCTTTTGCCTATGATGAAATTAAAGAAGGCCCTTTACCCGAAACTACAGCTCAAACTTCATATTTAGGAGGTGAGGCTTTAACCTCCGATACAGAAGCTAAAGAAGATGTAGGCATTAATACTTTAGTAACCACCACTGGCGATGAAGCCAGTTTGATTTCTCCAGAAATCACTGATCCTGAAATTGTAACTAAGACCAGGGGTAAAGTAATTGATTACGCTGTTCAAATTGGTGATACTATAAGTACCATCGCTCAAAAGTTTAGTATCACAACTAATTCTATACTCTGGGAAAATAATTTAACTTACTATTCAACAATTAAACCAGGACAAACTTTAAAAATCTTACCAATTTCAGGTATAAATTATAAGATAAAAAGTGGTGATACTTTACAAAAGGTAGTAAAAGAGTATGGTGGCAGTGTTCAAGAAATTATTAATTTTAACAAATTAGCCAGTGCTTCTGATATCACTATTGGTCAAGCTATAATAATTCCTGGTGGTAAAAAAACCGTTAGTGCTCCAGTTCGTATCTCTAATCCAACCAATACTTCTTTTGCCGCTGATGCTTCAGCTACAATTAATGGAGCTAAACTACAATGGCCAACCAATTCAACAAAAATCACTCAATACTTTAGTTGGGTACATAGTGGTTTAGATATTGGCAATAAAATAGGACAACCAATTTATGCCGCTGAATCAGGTAAAATAGAAGTTGCTGGTTGGAATAATGGTGGTTATGGTTATTATGCTATAATAAACCATAGTGGTGGTTTACAAACATTATATGCTCATTTATCAAGAATAGATATTAAGGTAGGTCAAAACGTTAGTCGTGGACAAGTTATTGGTGGCATTGGTTCAACGGGTAGATCAACTGGTCCACATTTACATTTCGAAGTTAGAGTTAACGGACAAAGAACTAATCCGCTTAACTATATAAGATAGGCCCCTGTGGTGAAATGGATATCACGCTTGGCTTCGGACCAAGTATTTTAGGTTCGACTCCTGACAGGGGCACCAGTATTAAACTTTCCGATTTTTCCCCGACCAATTCGGCGGCGCGTTGC
>CAZSGB010000061.1:0-4797 GCA_964606355.1 uncultured Gammaproteobacteria bacterium
GGTTTCAATGACACCGATACCTGCTTCAGCCGAATTAAGTAAAGACATGCCTAACCATTTATTACCAATCGAATATTGATAAAACCATTGCCCTAGAGCAATCAATGATTGAATTAAAGCTGAAATAATTATTACATAAGGTAACTTTCTTTTAAATTTGTAATCTAAACAATTTATTATCAAATAAAATAAAGCTATACCTTCCAATAATCTAAGCAAGCTATATAAAGACAAATAAGTATTATCTGACCATAATAAGGTTAAAGCTGAATAAATTATTAATATTACTATCCAAAAACTAAAATTAAATATTAAATTAGGTTTTAAGGTTTCAACATCTTTCTTTTCTAAAATAATTTTAATTGCAAAAAAACTAAGTAATATAATTAATAATATTTCTGTACCATATAAACTGAATCTACCATATTCCCAAATTTCACTATTTAAAGTAGCTTCTTGATATATCCATCTAACCTGCCAAGGTAATAAAAAAACAAAAATTAAAGTTCCATAATTAATTAAATAATTAATAATTTTTAAGAAATTATTCTTTGACATTGTTTTTTCCATTTATTGTATATCTCTTCCCTCTTATCATTGCTGTGTAACTTTAAAATTGCATCATTAATAATTACCCGATTATCTTTATTCATCATTTCCTTTAATAGTTTAGGCATTATTTTAAGTTGAAAATGTTTTACTAACTTTTCTAAATGTATATTATTTAAGAACATTTTTATTCTTAAACAACGTGGTTTAATCGTAAACTTATCAATTAAATAATTTGGATATAAATTTTTGAACTGTTTACTTAACCATTTATTTTCATAATTAAACTTTTCCCATAAATCATTTTCAGAATATATGGGTAAATAATTAATTAACAAATATTTTAAATGAATATCTTCATCATTTATTTTAGTACTAGCTAAATTTAAATTATCTTCAGTAATAAAATAACTTAAACAAAATTTATCTTTTGTATTATTAGGCTTAGGTCTTAAATTAAATATTTTCAATATTCCCGCTGCCACAAAACGTGCAGACCAAATTCTATTTCTTGAGGTAATAATTAATAGATCAATATCTGACTCATCTCTGGCATTTAAATAACCTAAAGAACTCCCAATATAAATAGCTTTAATGTAAGGTATTTTGCTTAATAAACAGATTACTCTCTTAGCTTTCCTTAATTTCCTCAATGATAACCTATAATTCAGCTTACGAGTTTCAATTATCTCATTTCTACCTATTAAAAAATAAAAGCCTTGCTTTTCTTCAATTTGCTTAAGATTAGCTAAATTGGCCTTAATTTGTCTCAAATTAGCCCCATTTTCGCTTAAATTAAGGTATTTATACATTTCTATCAGAGTTAAGGGATAATTAAAAAAATCATAATAAATTATGGTTTTTAAGATAGCTACTTGTATTTCATTCATAACCCTATTTTAACTCTTTCTTCTTTTAATTTCAAAGTGTAAAATTAAAGTAGTTCTTACAAGGGAAAAATCATGTTACCAAAATTTGACTTTGATAAATCTCAAAAACCTAATCCTGATACAGTATCTGTATACAAAAATTTTAACAGCTTTACAGTTACTTTCTGGTTTAATAAAGAAGAGCAAACTTTTAGAACAAGACAGATCTATGCTTTTGATAGAAACCTAACCTATGATGAATTTATTTCACATTTAGTAGAAAACTTAAAAGTAGTTGATCTTGAAATAACAAACCAGGAACCAGGAAATGGTTATCGTATCCTACGGTTGAGAACAATAAAAGCCTCTCGCTAATAGATATTACGGAGGCTTTTACTATTAAACTATTTAATTATTTTTTTTAAATATTGTCCGGTAAAGCTCTTTTTTACCTGCGCTACATCATGAGGCGTACCTGACGCTACTATTTCACCACCTTTGTCACCGCCTTCTGGACCAAGGTCAATAATCCAATCAGCACTTTTAATAACATCAAGTTGATGTTCAATAATAAGTACCGTATTACCTTTATCAACTAATTGATTTAAAACTTGTAATAATCTTTGGATATCTGCAAAATGTAATCCAGTTGTTGGTTCATCTAAAATGTATAGAGTCTTACCAGTTGATCTACGTGATAATTCAGTTGCTAATTTTACTCTTTGAGCTTCACCACCTGATAAGGTAGTAGCTGATTGACCAAGATGAATATAGCCAAGTCCAACTTCATCAAGAGTTTTAAGCTTTTGATAAATATTTGGTATATTAGCAAAAAACTTCATACCTTCATTAACTGTCATAGCTAAAATATCAGCAACAGTTTTACCTTTGTAATGGACTTCCAGAGTTGCAGGATTATACCTCTGACCATGACACTCTTCACATTCAACATAGACATCAGGTAAAAAGTTCATTTCAATTTTAACCATGCCATCACCCTGACATGATTCACATCTTCCGCCTTTAATATTAAAACTAAATCTACCTGCTCTATAACCTCTAATTTTAGATTCAGGGAGTTGGGTAAATAAATCTCTGATATATGTAAAAACCCCAGTATAAGTGGCTGGATTAGAACGTGGAGTCCTGCCAATTGGTGATTGATCAATATCTATAACTTTATCTAAATTCTCAAGTCCTCTTATTTCTTTATATTCACCAGGTAAATCTTTAGCTCGATAAAAATGTTGTCCTAAAGCTTTAGCTAATATTTCGGTCATTAAAGTAGATTTGCCACTCCCCGAAACACCAGTAATACAAACTAACTTACCCAGTGGAATAGTCACATCAATTTTTTTGAGATTAAATTCATTAGCGCCAATTATTTCAATCTTCTTACCATTACCTCTACGATAATTTTTAGGACATTTTATTTCCAGTTTACCACCTAAATATTGTCCAGTTAAAGAATTCTTTATTTTTTTGACCTCGCTAGCAGTACCACATGCTACAACTTCACCACCATGTTTACCCGCACCCGGGCCAATATCAATGATATAATCTGATTCTAACATTGTTTGTTCATCGTGCTCTACAACTATAACTGTATTACCTAAATCTCTTAAACGTTTTAAAGTTTCAATTAATTTATCATTATCTTTTTGATGCAAACCTATAGAGGGCTCATCAAGAATATATATAACACCAGTTAAAGAAGTGCCAATTTGAGTAGCTAAACGTATTCTTTGAGCTTCACCACCTGAGAGAGTATGAGCTGCTCGATCAATGGTTAAATATGATAAACCAACATTTTCTAGAAAAGTTAACCGAGCTTTAATTTCCTTTAAAATAGGCGTAGCTATTTGTTCTTGAGTTTTAGTTAATCTAATAGGTTGTTTAGTTTTCTCATTTGAAAATCTATTAAAGAAAACCTTAGCTTCTTCAATAGTTAAAGTTACTATTTCATAGATATTCTTGTCAGCTACAGTTACAGCTAAAGCTTCTTTTTTCAAACGTTTACCCTGACAACTTGGACAAGGATAAATTCTCATGTATTTTTCAATCTCATGACGGATATAATCTGAATCAGTTTCTTTGTATCTTCTCTCTAGATTAGGTATTACGCCCTCATAAGTAGATTGATAATCACCATTAAAATTATCACTTTTGAATTCAGTACTATACTTAGTCTCACCACTACCATTTAAAACAATACTCAGTTGTTCTTTAGTTAATTTACTAACCGGTACATTAAGGCTAAATTTATATTTCTTAGCTACATTAGCTAATATTTTAAAATACCAACTCTGATTAACCGCATTTCTAGACCAAGGTCTAATAGCGCCTTCAGCTAAAGTTAATTTCTTATTCGGAATAACTAAATCAGAATCAACTTCCAACTTTGTACCCAGACCAGTACAGCTAGAACAAGCACCATGGGGACTATTGAAAGAAAAGTTCCTAGGCTCGATTTGTGGTAAACTTATTTCACATTTAGGACAAGAAAAATGTTCACTAAATAATATATCTTCATCCTTATCAACCAAATAAACAGTAACTAAGCCATTACCTAAATCAAGAGCAGTTTCTAAAGAATCATTTAATCTTATTCGATTATTCTTACTTACTTCTAATCTATCAACTACTACTTCCATGATATGTTTTTTTTGCTTATCTAAAACAAGATCAGAGGCTTCTTCAATACTATATATCTTGTTATCAATCCGTATCCTAACGTAACCAGCTTTTTCTACCTCTTGTAATAAATGTTTATGCTCACCTTTTTTGTCTTTAATAATCGGAGCCAATAACATAATATTAGTTCCACTATCTAATTTTAAAATCTTTTCCATAATCTGTTTAATGGTTTGAGAAGCAATAACTTCACCACATTCTGGACAATGAGGTGTACCCATACGAGCATAGAGTAATCTTAAGTAATCATAGATTTCTGTAATAGTACCAACTGTTGAACGTGGATTATGTGAAGTAGATTTTTGATCAATAGATATGGCTGGTGATAAGCCATCAATACGATCAACATCGGGTTTATCCATTAAACCTAAAAACTGCCTAGCATAAGCCGACAGAGATTCAACGTACCGACGTTGACCTTCAGCATAAATGGTATCAAAAGCTAAGGATGATTTACCTGAACCAGAGATACCAGTAATGACAACTAATTTATCACGTGGTATTTCAACATCAATATTTTTTAAATTGTGTACCCGAGCCCCCTTGATACTAATACTATTTGACATAATTTTAGATAGATACAAAACTGGCGTCTAGTATACACCATATTTAAAAAGAGGTCAAGTTTAAGTGGCTCTATACTAACTAGTGTGGTGCATAAATAGAAAATAGTGGTAAAATTAGC
>CAZSGB010000062.1:0-4767 GCA_964606355.1 uncultured Gammaproteobacteria bacterium
GGAGGAGTTGGCATTGCTCCGTTTTTAAGTATGATTAAGGATAGAATGATAGCAGACGGTAAAATTCAAAATGTTACTCTGTTATACGGATCAAAAACAAAAGAAGACATAATTTGCAAAGGATGGTTAGACGGCATAAAAAAAGATTGGTTCAAAAAAGTGTATATTTTAAATAATAATCATTCTCTTTCCGATCCCGAAATACATAAATACGAAACAGGACATATTAACAAGGAAATCATAAAAAAACATATAGAAAATATGGATAATTCGGTATTCTATATCTGCGGACCGGAACTCATGAAAAACAGTCTAAAAGAAACATTGAATGAACTTGGAGTGAACAAACAAAATATTGTGATTGAAGATTTCTTTTGGTAATTATACATTTTAACGATTTTTTGATAGAATAAAAACAAATTGCGGCGGCGGAAAAAGAAGCGGCGAAAGCGAGGGCGGGCAAAAATTCCTTCCTCCCAACCCCTTCCTTTTTGTCCACCCGAGCGTTCCGTTTTGGTTCTGCTCCGCCTGTGGCGGAGCAATTAGTCGGGATTTTGTTCAAAATGAATTCTGATTTTTTCAACAAACACCACCAACTAAATATATTAAATTAAATATATGGATAAAGTAATAATAATAGGTTCAGGTCCTGCTGGTTTGACAGCTGCTATTTATTTGGCTAGAGCCGATCTAAAACCATTAGTAATTCAAGGTAAGGAACCAGGTGGTCAATTAATCTGGACCTCTGAAGTTGAGAACTTCCCAGGTTTCCCAGAAGGTATTATGGGGCCTAAATTAATGCAAAATATGCTAGCACAAGCTAAGAAATATGGGACAAAGCTTGTCTCAGAGGTAGCAAAAAATGCTAATCTTAGCCAAAAACCATATAAAATAATAACTGAAAGCAATGAATACGAAGCAGAAGCTATTATTATTGCCACAGGAGCAAGATCTAGAATGTTAGAGTTACCTAATGAAGATAAATTGTTTAGTAAGGGGATCCATACTTGTGCTACCTGCGATGGCGCATTTTACAGGGATAAAGAAGTTATGATTGTTGGTGGTGGTGATAGTGCTATGGAAGAAGCTACATTTTTGACCAAGTTTACTAAAAAGGTTTATGTATCATACAGAAAGGATAAATTGCCAGCTTCCAAGGTAATGCAAGATAAAGCCATGAATAATGAAAAAATAGAATTTTTATTGAATACTGAGATTAAAGAATATATTGGATCTGATAAATTAGAAGCTGTAAAGTATTTAAATAATTCAAATAATGAAGAAAAAGAGATAAAGATTGATGGTATTTTCTTAGCTATTGGGCACATACCTAATACTGAGATATTTGAAAATCAGCTAAAATTAGGCAAAAATAACTATATTGAACCAATAAATAATGTTTTTACTGAAAAAGAAGGTATTTTTGTAGCAGGAGATGTTGCTGATTGGAAGTATAGACAAGCCATTACAGCTTCTGGACTTGGTTGTATGGCCGCTTTAGAAGCAGAGAAGTATTTATCCTAGCATTTGATATAAAACGTATATTATTTAAAAAGTATGCGTTTTTTGTTCCACACGGAACATTTTAAGCAAATAATATGCTATTTCTCATGGTTTAGGCTAATGTTAGATAATATTAAGCGTCGCAAAATAAAATACAACAGTTTCTACTTAAGAAACTGGTGCAAATGATCCAGATTCAATTATTGTAACTGCTCAATTGCTGGCTTGTTTTTGGGTTTAACCTATTTCTCATTGATGTATCCACCAATGATTACTCCTGCAACAATGGTGACTATGCACAAGATGAGATACCTTTCGGACACCCCTAATTTTAACAAAATAAGCCTTGAAATCAATAAATTTTACATCAATTTTGAAAAGGTATATAATAGATTAACCTTTATAATTAAAAACCAATTAATATGCCTGAAGTAATAATTACTCAAAACAATTTTAAAGCAGAAGTATTAAAAAGCGATAAACCTGTTTTAGTCGATTTTTTTGCTACTTGGTGTGGTCCATGCCAGATGTTGATGCCTATTATCCAAGAATTAGCCGAAGAATATGAAGGTAAAATTAAAGTAGCTACCCTTGATATTGATCAGTCTCAAGAATTAGCACAACAATATCAAATTTCTTCAGTACCGACCTTAGTGATTTTTCACAATGGTAATGAAGTTGAAAGAATGTTGGGTTTACAACCTAAAGAAGCTCTTAAAGAAAAATTAGATAATCTATCTTAAATATATTTTTTTGGAAAACCTTGTAAGTAGTGTTATGAGGTTTTTCTAAATAATAATATGGAATCAGGCTTTAAAAAAACATTAGAACAATTAAATAAATCAGCTAAGCTTTTAAACTTAGATGATGAAATGATTAAAAAGCTTTCTACGCCGCAAAATATTTTAATTAAAGAAATAGAAGTCTCGGGTAAAAAGTATGAAGCTTTCAGAGTCCAACATAATAATGCTCGTGGTCCATTTAAAGGGGGAATACGCTATCACCCAGAAGCTCATTTAGATGAAGTTGAAACTTTAGCACTCTTAATGGCAATTAAATGTGCCGTGGTAGATATTCCCATGGGAGGTGGTAAAGGCGGAGTAAAAGTTGATCCTAAAAAATTAAATTTAAATGAATTAGAAGAATTATCACGTGCTTGGATTAGAGCTTTTAAAAATGAGATTGGACCAAATATTGATGTCCTAGCTCCAGATGTCTATACTAATGCTCAAGTAATGGATTGGATGGCAGATGAATATGGTAAGTTGGTTGGTAGATATGAACCAGCTATTATTACTGGTAAATCGTTAGCTATGGGAGGGAGTGAAGGTAGAGATGTAGCTACAGCTCAAGGTGCTTTCTATATCTTAGAAGAATTAATTAAAAAGTTAAATTTACTACCTAATAATACTACTATTGCTGTTCAGGGTTTTGGGAATGCTGGATTTAATATAGCCGATTTAGTATATCAAGCAGATTATAATATAATTGCGTTGTCTGATTCTAAGGGTGGCATACATAATTTAGGCAGTGAAAACATGGATCCGAATAATGTTTTAAAAACTAAGCAAGAACATAATGGAATAGATGGTTGTTATTGTCAAGGAAGTGTTTGTGATTGTCAAAATTTTAAACAAATAAGTAATAAAGAATTGTTAGAATTAGATGTTGATGTTTTAATACCAGCCGCTTTAGAAAATCAAATTACAAAAGAGAATGCTAACAAGATAAAAGCTAAAGTAATTTTAGAAATAGCTAATAGTGCGATTACTCCGGAAGCTATTGGAATATTAAATGAAAGAAACATTTTAGTTATTCCAGATGTTTTAGCTAATGCTGGCGGGGTAACCGTTTCATATTTTGAATGGTTACAAAACAAGAATAATAAAAAATGGCCTTTAGAAAAAGTATTTAAAGGACTAAAAGAAATAATGGTTAAAGCCTTTAATCAGGTTTGGTTAGTTAGTGAAAATTATAAAACAGATTTAAGAACCGCTTCATATGTTTTAGCACTAGAGAGATTGGTAGAAGCTATGAAAAATAAATAGAATCATTTAAAATGTGAGTCCGTTTCAAAGAGAATGGATTTTTGATATAATAAAGATATGCTAGGACAAAGAATAGCGGGGGGTAATGAATTACTTAACCCAACATATATTTTGAAAGAGGTATTGGAAATACAACCTAAAACTCAAGTAGGCGATTTAGGTTGTGGCTCAATGGGCTTTTTTACTTTACAGGCTGCTAAATTGGTTGGTGATCAGGGTCAAGTTTTTGCGGTTGATATCTTAAAAGATGTCTTATCTTCTGTCGAAGGTAGGGCGTGTCAAGAAGGTTTGTATAATATCAAAACAGTCTGGTCCAATTTAGAAGTAGCTGGAGCTACTAATATTAAAGAAGGAAGTCTGGATTATACTTTATATGTAAATACTTTGTTTCAATCTAAAAAGCACAAAGAAATGCTTGAAGAAGCCTATAGATTACTTAAAAAAGATGGTAAATTATTGATTGTTGATTGGAAAAATTCTACTGGACCAATTGGTCCTACTCCAGAAACTAAGATAGGAGCTGATCAAATTAGTCGAATAGCTATCAGTCTTGGCTTTAAATTAGAGAAAGAGTTTAAAGCTGGTGAAAATCATTATGGCTTAATTTTAGTGAAATAACCTATTAAATAATCAGATTCTTGATTATTTTTTAATTTTCTCTTAAGATATTAATAACTATGTTTAATAACATCTTACAACTTAGTTTCTGGTTTGATCTTAGACCTTCCTTTTTTACTCCGATTTTCTTCTGGTTTTTTATTATTTTATTCATAATAATCTTACTTTTTGCCTTATTTTCCACCTATTTATTAAAAAATAGGTTAAAAAGTGGTACTTCTAAAATAGTTTGGACTAAATTATTGCATCTTAGCTATAGTACTTCAACCGTTGGCCTTATTTTGGTCTTTCTTAAACAGCAAAGAGCTTCATATTTAGGTATGAGGGTTTGGTTGTTTTTATGGCTTTTAATTTGTTTTATCTGGTTACTCTTTATTATTAAATATTTAATTAAAGAAGTACCTAGAATTAAGAGAGAAAGACAGGAACGAAGAGAATTTGAAAAATATTTACCTTAATTATCCATAGGTTATGAACAAGTTTTACGCTTGATTTATTTCCTTATTTACAGTTAAGTATAGGTAGATACTTAATTTATTAAACTATTATGACAAGTTATATTGTTAATCCCCCTTAATTGGAAACATCTTTACGTTAA
>CAZSGB010000063.1:0-2866 GCA_964606355.1 uncultured Gammaproteobacteria bacterium
ATACACTACGGCGAGTATTTTGTTAATTTAATTGCACTTCAGGGTGGAATTCAAGCAGAGTATTTTGAATAATAAATAATTAATGATATAATAAACCATATGAAAATATTTTTAGATACCAGTAATGTAGAGGAGATTAAAAGTGCTTATAGCACTGGTATGATTGATGGGGTTACAACTAACCCTTCTTTGATTGCTAAAGAAGGTAAAGATTTTAAACAAGTTATTAATGAAATAGTAGATATTTTTAAAAATGAGAAAGATATTTCCATTAGTGCTGAAGTAATTAGTACAAATTCCGAAGCCATGATTAAAGAAGCAGAAGAGTTATCTAAAATACATAAGTTTATTACCATTAAAGTACCTATTATTCCCGAAGGCATAAAAGCTATTAAAGAATTAAGTAGAAAAAATATAAAAACTAATGCTACTTTATGTTTTAGTACTTTTCAAGCAATTCTAGCTGCTAAAGCTGGAGCTACTTATGTAAGTCCATTTTTAGGCAGGTTAGATGATATTGGTTTAAATCCAATTAATTTGATTGCTGAAATTAAAAAAATATTTACTAATTATAATTATGAAACTAAAATTTTAGCCGCTTCAATTAGATCTCACAGACAAGTAGTAGATTGTAGTTTAATAGGTGTTGATGTCGTTACTTTACCAGTTAAAATATTTAATCAAATGTTTAACCATCCTTTAACTGATAAAGGACTTAAAACTTTCTTAAAAGATTGGGAGGAATTACAAGGTAAATTAAATAAATAATATGCCTAGAGTAGTACCAGCTATTTTGGTAAAAGATTTAAAGACTTTAAAAGAGCAAATTAAGTTAACTGAAAATATTTTTAGTCTCTTACAAATTGATGCCATTGATGGTCAATTTTTAGATAATACTACGTATTATGATATATCAGAAATTGAAAAAATAGAAAGTGATGCTAAGTTTGAATTACATTTAATGGTGAATAATCCGTTAGAAGTAATTAATCAGATTAAGGGTGATAAGATAAGTAGAGTTATATTTCATGTTGAACCGGTTAAAGAACTAATTGAAGAAATAATATATAAAATACGTGAAAAGAATTTAAAAGTAGGAGTTGCTTTAAATCCGAGTACACCACTTAGTGAGATTGAAGAGTATTTACCTAAAATAGATATAGTGCTTCTAATGACCGGAGAACCTGGGTGGTCAGGACAAGGTTTTTTAGAAAGTTCATATAACAAGATTAAAGAACTTAGAGATTTAAATAAAGATATTGAAATTGAAACTGATGGGGGAGGAAGTTTAGAAAATATGCAATTATTATTTAATTCAGGAGTTAATACTATAGCTATGGGTAGTGCTATTTTTAAAGCAAATAATATTCAAGAAGTTTTAGAACAATTAAAAAAGTATGGATAAAATAGAAAATATTGATAGATTAAAAGAAATCGCTAATAACCTTAGAATTGATATTTTAAAAATGTTAAATGCTGCTGGTTCTGGACATACGGCTGGTTCTTTGGGTATGGCAGATATTATGACTGCTCTTTATTTTAATATTTTGAATCATGATCCTAAAAAACCTACTTGGGATGAACGTGATAGATTGATCTTATCAAATGGTCATATTGTACCGGTTAGGTATGCGGCTATGGCTAGATCAGGATATTTCCCGATTACAAAACTTAAGACTTTAAGGAAATTAGGTAGTAGCTTACAAGGACACCCTAGTTATCATGATTTACCAGCTATGGAATGCTCGGGTGGTCCTTTAGGGCAAGGTATTTCTGTAGCTGTAGGTATGGCCCTAGCGGCTAAATTGAATAATGAGAAATATCATGTTTATTGTACTGTCGGTGACGGAGAATTAGACGAAGGTCAGTGTTGGGAAGGTTTTATGATGGCCGCTAAGCATAAATTAAATAACTTAACTTTTATCATTGATCATAATCATATTCAAATAGATGGTACTACTGATGAAGTAATGCCACTTGATCCTTTAATTAGTAAGCTTAAAGCTTTTAATTTAGAAGTTAAAATAATTAATGGGCATAACTTTAAACAAATCTTAAGTGAATTAAAGAGTAAGAGTAAGAGTAAACCGAAAGCTATTATTGCTAAAACCATACCGGGTAAAGGTATTAGTTTTATGGAAAACAAATCTCAGTGGCATGGTATTACACCAAATGATGAAGAATTACTTAAAGCTTTAAAAGAATTAGAATATGTTAAATAAAGACTATTTAAATCCTGAAAAACTTAAAAAACAAGCTACACGTGCTGGTTTTGGTGATGGTTTAAATATAATTGGTAGACAGAACAAAGAAGTGGTAGCACTTTGTGCTGACCTCACTGGATCATTGAATATGTCTCAGTTTGCTAAAATGTATCCTAAGAGATTTTTTCAAATGGGTGTAGCTGAACAAAATATGGCGGGTGTAGCTGCTGGACTTGCACTTACTGGCAAAATACCCTACATGGGGAGTTTTGCTACTTTTTCACCGGGCAGAAACTGGGAACAGATAAGAGTCAGTGTTTGTTATAATAACGCCAACGTTAAAATAATTGGTTCTCATGCTGGTTTAACTGTTGGTGAAGATGGCGCTACACACCAAGCTTTAGAAGATATTGCCATAACTCGTTCTTTACCAAATATGGTAGTAATTAATCCATGTGACGGGGAAGAAGCTAAAAAAGCTACTATTGCTATTAGTAAGTACAAAGGACCTGTATATTTAAGACTCTCAAGAGTTAAAACACCAATCTTTACAAAAAAAGATACATTATTTAAAATAGGAAAAGCTAATGTTTTAGTCCGTGGTAAAGATGTAACTATTTTTGCTTGTGGGGTTATGGTTTATCCAGCACTTTTAGCAGCTG
>CAZSGB010000063.1:2876-4686 GCA_964606355.1 uncultured Gammaproteobacteria bacterium
TTAAAGCAACAAAATATTAAAGCTACGGTAGTTAATTTACATACTATTAAACCTTTGGATGAAAAGTTAATATTAAAATTAGCTAAAACTACAGGTGCTTTTGTAACAGTTGAAGAACATCAAGTAGCTGGTGGACTTGGTAGTGCTATAGCTGAATTTATTGTTAAGAATAAGTCAATACCTATGGCCATGGTTGGAGTTGAAGACACTTTTGGTGAATCAGGTGATAGTGATGAGTTACTTAAAAAGTATGGTTTAACTGAAGCTAATATAATTAAGAAAGCTAAAGTAGTAATTAGTAAAAAATAAAAAGCAGATTACATAAGTAACTGTTTTTTAATTATTTTTACTGTCCAGAACCTTTAAGTACAGTATTTATAGTTTTTAAAATAATACCTAGATCTAAAAAGAAAGATCTATTTTTTATATAATATAAATCGTATTGAAGTTTTTCTAAAGTTTCTTTTTCACTGCCTCCATATGATGGACCAAGGACTTGAGCCCAACCGGTAAGTCCAGGTTTAACTAGCAATCTTTCTTTGTAAAAAGGAATTTGTTTAACTAATTCATTAATAAACTCTGGTCTTTCAGGGCGAGGTCCGACAAAAGACATTTCACCAGTTAAAATATTCCATAACTGTGGTATTTCATCAATTCGAGTTTTTCTTAAGAATTTACCAAGGGGTGTAATTCTTGGATCATTGGCTTTTGCCCATTGTGGACCATTATTTTCAGCATTTTGGTACATGGTTCTAAATTTAACTGCTTTAAAAGGTTTGTTATCTTTACCAGCTCTAGTTTGAATAAAAAAGATGGGACCTTTAGAAGTAATTGCTATTAATAAGCTAATGATTGGAATTAAAAATAGTGAAATAAAACCGAGTAATATGGTAATGATGACATCAAAAAATCTTTTTTGATTTTCATATGCTGATTTATCGCCTTCTGATAGGTTCTCTAAAAACCATGATTGGTTAATAATAGGAAGGGGTATTTTTTGAAATAAGATTTCATAAAAATGTGCTAATGTGATAAAATTAATTCTTAAGTTTAAATTGTTAAATAATAATTCAGTATTTTTTTCAGTTAATGAATTAGTTATTATAATTTGTTCAATATTTCTATCTTTAATAAATTTTGGTAATCTCTCTAAATCTTTTATAACTGGGATCGCTGATTGATATTGATTATCATAATTCTCATCAAAAATTGCTAGGGGTTTATAACCAGAGGCTTTACTTTCGTAGATTAAGCTTGTTATTGATGGATCATATCCTAAAAAGATTATATTTTTTTCTAAAGCTGGAATTTGTATAAGCTTAGTAAATAATCTACGCCAAATAAATTGTAAAGAAGTAGCTAAAAGAATAGTAATAGCTAAAATAGTTTTAGGCGTAATTGTAATATACTTATTAGCTATGTAAAAATAAAAAATAGCTACAATTGTAATTATTATAGCTACTCTAACTGTATTACTAATTAAATTAATTAAATTTCTACTTCTTTTTAAATCATAGAAATTAAATGCATAATAAATGGGTAACCATAAAATAAATAAGATGCTAAAAATAGTCCAGTGAGCTTGCCAAATATCTTTACTAATTGGTCCTAAATATCTAAGTAAGAGGGCGATATAGAGTGAAAGATATAATATCAATATATCACCAAATAATAGTATAAAACGTTTCAAATTATTTATTACTTGTTTCATAGATATGATTATATTGATTTTAGTATAAAAAGTCAAGAGCTTGAGGTAATGTGCAAGGACATATGGCGGTTTTTCTCCCAAGACGTTAATCTTGGGGTA
>CAZSGB010000064.1:0-4673 GCA_964606355.1 uncultured Gammaproteobacteria bacterium
GCAACAATAAAAAAATGATAAATTTTACACATAATTAATTCACACATCCCATATATTATTATATCAAAAGGCGAGATTTTATTAAACCTCACCTTTAATCTACTTATTCATTAAGATCTATAGTACAGATTTCACTGTTTTCTGATGTACTGCTACAATCTAAAGCATTAACGCACTGAGGACATGGTTCTTCGCCACGAGCTATGAAATCATCACAAACACAAGTACCTGCTTTTCCATAATTCCATTTATTCGCTTCAAAGTAACACATCGTACAAGCTGGTTCAATACAACATCTATATTCCCCTCTTTCTTGAGCCATATGTATTCCATAATCCCTTGTCTCTGTCATAAACTTATGTATACCTTCTGTACCCATTAAACGATAAAGAAAGAAATTAGGGAAAAAAAGTAATAGAGTAAGTAAACTAATAGCTATAACTGAGATAATGAGTAAAAATATTTGATTTTTCATACTCTAATTATTTAATTGTGAATCAATAATTTGTTTTAAGGTCTCAAATGGTACTGCACCTTTAACTTCAATACCATTAATAAAATTACCAGGTGTGCCAGTAACTCCTAAACTTAAACCTTCTTGATAATCAGCTTCGACTTTATCCTTAAATTTTCTAGAACTAACACAATCCTTAAACTCTTGAAGATTAACTCCTAAACTACTGGCTACTTCTTCATAATAACTATTACCTAATCTACTCTGATTCTGAAACATAGCATCTGTGAAATTCCAGAAACCTTCATCACCTAATTGATCAGCTACACATTCAGAGGCTTCAGCAGCGGGTCTAGCATTTTGGTGAATTGTATCTAAAGGAAAATGTTTATAGACCCAAGCTATCTGATTACCATACTCTTGTATTATCTGTTGTAAAGTTGGGTGATGACGACTACAGTAAGGACACTGATAATCAGAATATTCTACTATTTTAATTGGTGCATTAAGATCACCTAAAATATGATCTGCATCAGAAATAGTAATTTCTTTTTTTACCCCGGTTGGTACTTGAGCACTAGGCTGATTATTTTTAACTTCTATTTTTTGTGATGTTTTTTCTGAATTATCATTACCTTTGACTAACATAATACCAAAACCAATAGTTGAAACTACTAGAATACCTAAAATAAGACCGAAAAATATTAAAGTCGTAGGTTTAAAGGCAGAAAAAACACTCTGTTTATTTTCTAACATAAATTTATAATTAATAATTAATTAACTAATAATAAATATTAAATTGTTTTAAAATTATATTTAGTTTATATCTAATAATTCCTATTAAAGAAAACAAGCTTTGTTTAAACAAAATAAAAGCTAAAGTAATGAATGAAATAAAGTAAGTAACAAAGATAAAACCTCTCATAAATGATATATGAGTCCAATCAATATGATTCCTACAATGATTATTTGTTGAAACAAAACCCATATGAAAACCATTCATACCACAATTTGGCATAGCCAGTGGTATAATAATTACTGAGATAACAAATAATATGGAAATAATTGTTGATATTTTATTCATAATAGACGTTAAATTATTATAACACATATTTTATGATTTAAAAAATCCTGCCTCATGAGGCAGGATTTCATATATAGAATTAATTTAATTAAACTTTACCTCTAGCTTCCTTAATTTGTTGTTCAACGTTTTTAGGTACTTCTGCATAATGATCAAATTCCATACTATAACTTGCTCTACCTTGAGTTAGGGATCTCAAAGAAGTAGCATAACCAAACATGGAAGCAAGTGGTACCATACCATCTATAACCTTTATATTACCCCTATCAGTCATTTCATTAATTTGACCTCGCTTAGAATTCAAATCGCCAATAACATCACCCATGAATTCTTCTGGAGTAACTACTTCAACTTTCATCATTGGTTCTAAAAGTATTAAACCTGCTTGTTTAACAGCTGCTTGAAAAGCCATAGAACCAGCAATCTTGAAAGCAGATTCTGAAGAATCAACTTCATGATATGAACCGTCATAGACCGTAGCTTTATAATCAATTAATTGATAACCTGCCAAAACTCCGTTATCAGCCGCTTCTTTAATACCTTTACCAATAGCTGGAATATATTCTTTAGGAATTACTCCACCTTTAATCTTTTCTTCAAATTCATTACCCTTACCTGCTTCTAAAGGTTCTACTCGTATCCAACAATGACCATATTGACCACGACCACCTGATTGACGAATATATTTACCCTCGGCTTCAGCCGTACCCTTAATAGTTTCACGATAGGCAACTTGAGGTTGACCAACATTACATTCAACATTAAATTCACGTTTCATACGGTCAATAATAATCTCTAAATGTAATTCACCCATACCAGAAATAATGGTTTGCAAGGTCTCTTCATCAGCTTTAACTTGGAAAGTTGGATCTTCTTCAGCTAGCTTTTGTAAAGCTAAACCCATTTTTTCTTGATCTTGCTTTGTTTTAGGCTCAACAGCAATGGAAATAACAGGATCTGGGAAATTAATTGACTCTAAAACTATCTGATGATCTTCGTCACAAAGTGTGTTGCCAGTTATAGTATGTTTTAAACCAACTGCAGCTGCAATATCACCAGCATTAACTTCTTCAATTTCTTCACGACTATTAGCATGCATTAATAAAATTCTACCAATTCTTTCTCTTTTATCAGTTGAGGAGTTATATAAATAGGAACCTGATTTTAAATTACCTGAATAAACTCTAAAGAAAGCTAACTTACCAACAAAAGGATCAGTAGCTATTTTAAAAGCTAAAGCTGAGAATGGTTCAGCCACATCAGGTTTACGTATTATTTTAGTCTCTTCATCACCTGGTTCAAAACCTTCTACTGGAGGCACATCAAGAGGTGAAGGTAAATAATCAATCACAGCATCAAGTAAATGTTGAACTCCTTTATTTTTTAAAGCGCTACCACATAAAACTGGAAATATTTCATAGGCTAAAACTGCTTTTCTTAAAACCTTCTTTATTTCAACGATATCTAATTCTTCACCAGCTAAATATTTATTCATTAAGTTTTCATCATTTTCAGCTACAGCTTCAATTAATTTAGCTCTATATTCTTCTGCCTTCTCTTTCATATCTTCAGGTACCTCAGTTTCTTCGATTTCTTTACCCATATCATCTCTGTAGTAATAAGCTTTATAATTTAAAAGATCAATCAAACCTAAAAAGGTTTCAGCAGCGCCAATAGGTAATTGAATAGGATAGGCTTTTTTAGTTAAACGATTATGAATAGAAGCTAAATCTTTATAAAAATCAGCACCCATTCTATCCATCTTATTAATAAAACAAAGTTGTGGTAAATTAAACTTTTCAGCTTGATGCCAAACAGTTTCTGATTGAGGCTCAACACCAGCTACACCGTCAAAAACAGTAACCCCACCATCTAAAACACGTAGTGATCTTTGAACTTCAGCGGTAAAGTCAATATGGCCTGGCGTATCAATAATATTAATACGACAATCGTGCCAAAAACAAGTAGTAGCTGCTGAAGTAATAGTAATACCTCTTTCTCTTTCTTGTTCCATCCAATCCATTTCAGCTTCACCTTCATGAACTTCACCAATCTTATGTTTCTTACCAGTATAAAATAAAATACGCTCAGTCATTGTTGTTTTACCTGCATCAATGTGAGCAATAATACCAATGTTACGATATTTATCTATAGGATATTCCTGGGCCATAATATTAAAAATAAATTATTATCTTGCAAAATGAGCAAAAGCTTTATTAGCTTCAGCCATTCTATGTGTATCTTCTCTCTTCTTAACAGCTTCGCCTTCATTATTAGAAGCTGCAATTATTTCTTCAGCAAGTCTTACTGACATTGGTTTACCCTTTTTGCTATTAGCTGCTTTAATTAACCATCTGTAAGCTAAGATTAATTTACGTTCAGTTGAGACAACATAAGGAATTTGATAATTAGCACCGCCAATTCTTCTACCTTTTACTTCTAAAGCTGGCGCTATATTTTGTAAAGCTCTTTCAAACATTCCCAAAGGATCACTTTTAGTTTTCTCTGAAACTATATCAAAAGCCTCATAAACTACTTTACGAGCTGTAGTCTTTTTACCGCCTCTCATAATATAATTAGTAAACTTAGCAATTTCTAAGCTATTAAACTTTGGATCAGGAGTTATTTTACGTTTAAAATTTTTATTACTTCCTCTCATAATAATTTAGAATTAAGATTTCTTAACTTTCTCCTTCTTAGCGCCATAAGCAGATCTACTTTGTTTTCGACCTTCAACTCCTTGAGCATCATACCTGCCTCTAACTACTTTGTAGCGAACACCTGATAAATCTTTAGTACGACCACCTTTAACCATGACAATAGAGTGTTCTTGTAAATTATGCCCCATACCAGGGATATAGGCAGTGATTTCCATCCCATTAGATAAACGAACTCTAGCTATTTTACGAAGAGCTGAGTTAGGTTTCTTAGGGGTAGTAGTAGTAACCTTTACACATACTCCACGCTTAAAAGGAGATCCTTTAGGCTCATCCTTTTTCCTTCTTTTTAAAGTATTTTGTCTTAATCTAAGAGCAGGAGTCTTAGGTTTAACTTTAGTAGATTTTCTAGGTTTTCTAATTAATTGACTAACTGTAGGCATATTATTTATATTAATAAACAGTATTTTATAATAAA
>CAZSGB010000065.1:0-4612 GCA_964606355.1 uncultured Gammaproteobacteria bacterium
CTATCTATTTTATTAAATTACCTTACTAGTTACCACACTAGTTGACATAGAGCCACTTTTCAATCAATAAACATAGCATCACCAAAAGAAAAAAATCTATACTTTTTCTTAATTGCTATATTATATGCTTTTAAAATAAACGATCTAGTTAAAAAAGCAGAAATTAACATAAACAATGTTGAACAAGGTAAATGAAAATTAGTTATAATCGCATCAACAAATTTAAATCGATACCCTGGATAAATAAATAAGTTGATCCATTTACTTCCAGATTTAACATTATTTTTTGTACTAAAAGCTTCAAGAGTACAAATAGTCGTAGATCCAACAGCAATAATACGTTTATGCTCTTTCTTAGCCTTATTTAATCTCTGAGCAGTCTTTTTATCTATCATAGCTAGTTCTGAATGCATCTTATGCTTCTTTACATCGTTTACTTTAACCGGTTCAAAAGTTCCAAAGCCAACATGCAAAGTAATATATTCAAACTTAATACCTTTCTTTTTTAACTTATTAATTAAACTCTTAGTAAAATGAAACCCCGCAGTTGGCGCTGCTACCGAACCTTTTTTCGAGGCATAAACTGTTTGATACTCTTCTTTTAACTTTTTGCTCTTAGTCTTCTCTTCAGGAATATGAATATATGGCGGAGTAGGTACTTCGCCTATCTGATCAATTAATTTTTCCAACCTCTTGCCTTGTATATTAAATTTAACCAACCAAATTGACTGATCAATCTTTTTTTCAATCAAGCACTCTAAACCATTATCAAATTGAATAATCTGCCCTTGTCTTTTTCTTCTATTCCCTATTAATACCTGCCATTTATTTAATGAAATTCTGTTTAAAAGAAACATTTCTACCTTACCACATGTATCTTGACGCTGACCAATGAGTCTTGCCGGGAATACTTTAGTATTATTTAAAACTAAAACGTCACCCTTATTTAAATAGTTAAGGATATCAAAAAAGTGTTTATGCTCAATACTCTTCTTCTTTCTATTTATTACCATTAACTTAGAATGATCTCTCGGTTTAATTGGTTTTTGAGCAATTAACTTTTGAGGTAAATTATAATAAAAATCATTTAACTTCATATTATTCTCTGATACTATACTTACAACCACAATATGTTTGCCGATAAAAACCTTCTTGATGTGATAACTCACAAGCTATTTTAAAACCTTCTTGTTTTTTCCAATCAGCTTCAATAAACTCAAACTCATAATCTTTACCTAGTTTTAAACCAATAGGATTTATTATCTCAGCCTTTTTATGTGGACTTATTGTTAAAGTAGTAGTAAAAACATCAAAACTATTTCTTTCAGCATATTTTGCTGTTTTTTTTAAACGTAATTTATAGCACACAGCACATCTAGCTCCGCCCTCTGGCTCTTTTTCTAAACCTTTTACTTTTCCAAACCAATCATCTTGATTAAACTCGCCTTCAATTAATTCAATATTTTCTTTTTGACTCCACCTCTTGATTTCATTTAATCTTTTTTCATATTCTTCACGTGGATAGATGTTAGGGTTATAAAAAAATAAGGTTACATCGTAATCTTCTTTTAATTTCTGAGCTACGTAAATTGCGCATGGACCACAACAAGTATGAAGTAATAATTTTTTCATAATAATTTTTCTTGTAATTTACTAGGCACTTCTAAGCCTAAATGCTTATAACCATGTTCAGTCACCACTCTACCTCGTGGAGTTCTAACCAAAAAGCCAAGCTGCATTAAATATGGTTCATATATTTCTTCAATCGTTCCTTCTTCTTCTTGAACCGAAGCAGCAATTGAATTTAAACCAACTGGACCGCCTTTAAATCTTTCAATAATTACCTCCATTATTTTTCTATCCAAATCATCCAAACCTTGATCATCAACATCTAAAAGATTCAAAGCTGATTGAGTTATTTCTTTATTTAATTTACCATTACCCTTAACTTGAGCAAAATCTCTTACTCTTTTTAAGAGTCTATTTGCTATTCTTGGAGTAAGTCTACTTCTTTTAGCCAACATTTTAATTGAATCTTCATCTTTAATCTCCACATTTAATATTTTTGAGCTTCTGTTTATAATCTGTTCTATCTCATGATGGTTATAATAATTAAGCCGATAAGTAGAACCAAATCTATCACGAAGAGGTGAAGATAAGAGATTATACCTAGTAGTAGCTCCAATAATGGTAAATTTAGGCAAATCAAGACGTAGAGTACGAGCTGAAGGTCCTTTACCCACTACTATATCTAAAGCATAATCTTCCATTGCTGGATAAAGAACTTCTTCAATTAATTTATTTAATCTGTGTATTTCATCAATGAATAGAACATCGCCGTCTTCTAAATTAGTAAGAATAGCAGCTAAGTCACCAGCTCTTTCAATAGCTGGTCCTGAAGTAACACGAATATTGACCTTCATTTCACGAGCAATAATATGAGCTAAGGTAGTTTTACCAAGTCCAGGCGGTCCATAAAGTAAAACATGTTCAATAGGTTCTTGCCTTTGTTTAGCCGCTTCCATAAAAATAAGGAGATTCTCTTTAATCTTTTCCTGACCAAAATACTCTTTAAGGCTAGTAGGCCTTAAAGTAGCATCTAAACTCTTGTCTTCATCTCTAGTTTTAGCTGAGATAAATCTATCATCTGGCATATATTAAAGATTATCATTTTTAATCTGAAGAGACAAATAGCCCTGAAATCTTATTTCAGGGCTCCTAATATCTTAAATTATTTCTTACCTTTTTTCTTAAATCGTTTATATCTTATCAACCCTGAACATGGAATGACTTCAATGCCTCTTTTTTCTAGTTCATCTAAGAATAAATTCATACCAATTGAATCAGAAGACATATGGCCGGCTATGACAATATTTAAGTGAGCTTTGGAAGCTTCTTCTCTGTGTTCTTCTTTCATATGCATAGCTACCACCGTACCGATACCGGCACTGGCCATATATTGATAAATATCTTTATTACCAGAAGTACCCCCAGTAATTTCAGTGACTGCGATTCTGCCTAAATAGTTATCACCCTTACCTGTAAATAATCTAGGACCTGATTTCATTTTAATAGCTTCTTTATACTCTGGTAATTTCTTTAATAAATTAAGTAAATCTTCAACGTAAGTTAATTTACTTTTATTACTCTTAATGTAGTTACTTAAATAGGTAGCAACCATATTATCACTAGGTGTATGGCAACACATTAAAGGCATATCAAGTAAAGTAGCAGCATCAATAGCTTGATAATGATTAGCCGGAGCTACTGCCCTACCAACTTCACTCATTCTCATTTTAGTTAAGCTCTCAGCAATATTTATGGGTACACCATAAGAAGCTAAAACTTCTGCCTGTAAACTCATCACTTCGTTAAGAGCAGCCAAGCCTGATCCTTGAGGATGATGTGATAATATCAAATCAATAGGTTTTTTTTCACTTAGTCTATTTGCTAACATGACTTCACCAGTACCCATATCAATACCAACTAAGATTCTTTTAACTTGTTTATCACCATCTCCAAAGTATCTAGTATCAGAATAGGGATTAATTAATCTTTCTTGATCAAATTCTCTTTTTTCATTATCACTTAATTTATTATATTTATTTTTTCTTCTTGCTAACCTATCTTTAACTATTTTTCGACCTCTTAAATCATTCTTAATACCCAGTTCAATAGCTAAGTTATAGATCTGTTTAACTGTCATCATATATTTATATCTTAATATTTATTATAAGAAAGTAACCGAAGCTGTCCTATCATCTTTTTCTTTAAAGCTCATTAACTTAACACCTTGTGTAGCTCTCCCAATGACATTAACGCTCTTTAAAGGTAAACGAATTACTTGCCCTTTATCTGAGATAATGACTAAATCTTCATTAGCCAGCTTAGCATTAACAATAAAGGAAGCTTTAATCTGACCTGTCTTGTCAGTCACAGTAGCGGTTTTAATACCAGTACCACCTCTACCTTGTACTTTATATTGTTTTAAAGGTGTTCTCTTACCATAACCACGAGACATAACTACTAAAAGTTGTTCTTCTGATCCAGCTTGTCCCTTATCTAAAATATCCATACCTACTATTTCATCATTTTTTTGTTTAAATTTAATACCCCGAACTCCAGCTGCTCCTCGACCCATAGCTCTAACATCAGTTTCTTTGAATCTAATAGCTTGCCCCTGAGCTGTTACTAAGACAATGTTATCTTTACCGGTAGAAGGTTTAACCCATTCAAGTTCATCGCCATCTTTAAGTTTAATGGCGATTAAACCAGTTCTTCTAACATTTTGAAATTTATCAAATTCTACTTTTTTAATTAATCCTTGCTTAGTAACCATTACTAAGTTCTTGAAAACTGAAGCATCTTCAACCGATAAGATAGCAGATACCTTTTCTTCAGGAGCTAATTGTAAGAAGTTAACAATGGCTTGACCTTTAGCGGTACGGGTAGTCTGGGGTATTTCATGGGCCTTAAGTTGGAATAAACGACCACGCGTAGTAAAAAACATTAAGTCAACATGAGTCATGGTAGTAAATAAATGTCCAACCATATCTTCTTCTTTAGTAGCTAAACCCACGACACCTTTACCCCCCCTACCTTGAACTTTAAA
>CAZSGB010000066.1:0-4580 GCA_964606355.1 uncultured Gammaproteobacteria bacterium
TAAAAGTATCTGGTGGTAA
The DNA here is from genome assembly GCA_964606355.1 of uncultured Gammaproteobacteria bacterium. Taxonomy (GTDB): domain Bacteria; phylum Patescibacteriota; class Patescibacteriia; order UBA1558; family UBA10009; genus CAZSGB01. The sequence continues at coordinate 20 of CAZSGB010000066.1, forward strand.
ACGTTTGATATAACCATCATTAGTTACCATGACTACCGTTGGTTCATTAGCAATGAGATCTTCCATAGAAAACTTACCAACTTGAGATTTCACTACTTTTGTTTTACGTTCATCACCATATTTATCTTTAATTTCTTTTAATTCATCTTTAATAATACCCAATATCCTTTTAGCACTATTTAAAATAGCATTTAATTCATTAATTAATTTTCTCTTTTCTTTCAATTCTTCTTCAACTCTTAATCTTTCTAAATTAGCTAGTTGCTGTAATCTCATCTCTAAAATTGCTACCGCTTGTCTCTCACTAAACTTAAATTGTTTCATTAAGTTGGTTTTAGCTACATCTTTATCTTTGGACTTCTTGATAGTACTGATTATCTTATCAATTGATTCTAAAGCTTTAACTAAACCTTCTAAGATATGAGCTCTATCTTTAGCTTTATTTAAATCAAACTGAGTTCTGCGAATAATTACTTCCTTTCTATGCTTAATATATTCTTCTAATACTTCTTTTAAAGTCAAAACCTTAGGTTGAATACCATCAACTAAAGCTAATAAATTAACATGAAAAGTATCTTGTAATTGAGTATGTTTGTATAGAGCGTTTAAAACTTTTTTAGGGTAAGCATCACGTTTTAAATCAACAGCAATTCTAACACCTTCTTTATCAGACTCATCTCTTAAATCACGAATACCATCTAACTTCTTATTCTTCACTAATTCAGCTATCTTTTCTAAAAGCGTTGCTTTGTTTACCTGATATGGTATTTCAGTAATAATGATTTGAAAACTACCTCCTTTATTCTCAATTATTTCAGCTTTAGCTCTCATAACAATTGCCCCTTTACCAGTAGCGTAAGCAGCTCTTATTTCATTAATATCATAAATAGTAGCCCCCGTTGGAAAATCAGGACCCTTAATATATTCCATTAAATCATCAACTGAGGCCTCGGGCTGATTTATTAAATAAGTAATACCATCAACTAGTTCAGATAAATTATGGGGTGGAATATTAGTAGCCATACCAACAGCAATACCGACCGAACCATTTAAAAGTAAATTAGGTAATTTAGCCGGTAAGACCAGAGGTTCTTGTTGTGAACCATCATAATTTGGTATGAACTTAACGGTTTCTTTTTCTAAATCAAATAATAGTTCTTCGGATAAATGAGTTAATTTAGCCTCCGTATTATGATTAATAAACGCATTAGCTATAAATGAATGACATTGACTATCAATCTTAACAGAATAGACCTTTTCTTTTTTACTTAATTTTTCAACTGTTTTTATCTGATTAAAGAAAAATTTGTTATCTACAAGCCAATCAACCATTTTCTTATCCCGCTTAGTTAATATTTTCATTAACCTATTATAGTTACTTTCCAAATTATTATATCTATCAAAATTATTCCTTTTAATAAAAGGCGTATTATAATTATTTAAGAAATAATTATTAAGATAAGGGATCCAATCTGTCTTACTCATTCTCTGATCATTAACACTTTTTATTTTAGATAAGATACTATTCTTTCTCTTAGAAAAGAACCTAATCTGACTATTAAAAGCTCTAATATTACTTATTCCTGAAATAATTAATTTATAACACTTATTTCTTTTATCTAAATAAGGAGAGGTAGTTATAATATTAAAATTTGTTAATAGAACTTTTAATTGATTAATAAGCTTTTCACTTTTTGAATTATAAGTTAATTCTATGGATTGACCCTGATGTCGTTTATCCTGCTTGTAAATAACTGAACCATCACCTTCAAAAAGAGCTACTAAGAAAGATTTAATAACTTCTTTTTTAGAAGATAACACAGAAAACGGAATTTCTTTTAAATGTGATTTATCAAAAGATAAGCCAATATTCCCTAAGAATTTAACTACTTTTTGATGATAAATACTGAGTTCTCTACACTCTCCACTTATTTCTCTTTCATATAGTTTAATTCCTTTAAATTGAGATTCAATTATTCTTTTAACTTTATTATAGAAATTGATATCTTGATTATTAAATAATATCTGCTTATTATGATAACTACCTTCTGAAACCAAAGCCCCTAATAAAAATGCTAAATCATTATTCATTTTCTTAGGAAGAGCTATATCTTTAGATCTTAATGTTACTTTGGGATAATGATTTATCAAATCATAATTATTTTTACTAAATAAACTATAATTCCTATTTATCAATACGTAATCTTTAGTAGTTATTTCTTCTAATAATTTCCATTTAATATCCGGTGCTCCAAATTCATTCAAGCCCCAAACTAATAAGGGATGATTATATGATCCTTTTATCTGGTAACCTTCCTTGGTAACTACTTTAATAATCTTATGCTCTCCGGAATTAAAAAACTTAGTAGCTTTTTTAGTTTTACCCTGATAGTTTAAAATATTTAAATTAATCTTAGTTTCTTGTTTATTTGATATTGTACTAATTGGTTTAATACCTTGATCAGTTGAGATTAAAGAGTCTCCAGTAATACAATAACGCATAGCTGCCGCCCCATCACCATCCATTGAACCAAAGTTACCTTGACCATTAACTAAAGGATAACGCATAGCAAAGTCTTGAGCCATTCTAACCATAGAATCATAGACAGCCGCATCACCATGAGGATGGTACTTACCTAGAACTTCACCAACAACGGTAGCTGATTTTCTAAATTTAGCATTAGCTTTTAAGCCAATTGACCACATAGCATAAAGAATGCGTCTATGAACAGGTTTTAAACCATCCCTAACATCAGGTAAAGCTCGAGCCACAATAACGCTCATAGCATAATCTAAATATGAGGTTTGCATTTCTTCAACAATTGATTGATCTTCAAGTTTACCTTTATTCAAAGTATTAACTACCAAAACCCCCTCTTTTTTAGGAGTATCTTTATTTGGTCTGATTGTCTTTTTTATAGTTTTCTTAGTAACTTTTTTTGGCATATTAAAAAATAATATATTTTAATTTTCTTTTAAAATCTCTACTAATTTATATCTTGTTCTTTTTAAACAAGAGCTAACATTAAAACTGCTACTAAAATACAGAAAGATGAAATTGAAAGAGCAATAATGATAATTGGTGGAATGTGTTTAAACTTCATACTTTTTATTTAAATTTTAATAAGCTAATTATATCATTTATTATATTTTTTAAATTTTCCCTATCACTGCCAATAACTTCTCCCTTAATAACTAACATAACATTTTCTCTAGGTACTAAATAGCTTATAACTTCCATATTTGTCTCAGGATAAGTTAAGAGATGCTTTAATGAAGTAATCTCATCAATTTTTAAAGTTTCAACACTGTAAGCTAAATTATTACTTTCTAATATTAAAATCCATTCTTGAACTGATAGATCACTTGGATTAGCTTCGTTAGTTAGAGTTAAAGTAGCTTTAGTTTCAGGACGAAGTAATTCATTTTGATCATAACTACTTATGGTTATAATACCAGCTTTTTCAGTTATAAACCAAGTTGAAGGATAAAGTAATATTAAGTCATCATTTTCCCAAGTTACTAAATCATTAATTCGTAGAGCTTCTAACTTCTCTAAGGCTATTGTCGCTAAATTTTGTTTAGCCGCTTCATCTAAGGCTTGGATATTTGAATAACTTTCTTTAAATTGATTTATAGTTTCCTTGCTTTGAGAGAATATATTACCTAAACTTTCAAAGGATTTAGAAATATTAATCTTAGAACTATTTACTAAATTATTACTTAATTCCTTTTTAAAGAAATATATCCAGAACATACCAATTACCAGAACTAGGACTGTTACATAAATTGTAATAGTAATTTTCTGTTTTGGCGTCGGTGCTGACATATTATTTTGAAGGTTCAATAATCACCATTCGAATTTCTTCTTGTAGCAAATCCTTCTTAACTATTTTGTACTTATTAACTGATTCAGACTTAGCAGATAATTCTTTCTGAAATTTATCTAAACTATCTACTTTAGTTTTTAACCCTTCAATTTTGTAATTCATGGGCACAACTATTCTTGGTTCTAGGCTATTTACTATTTCCCTAGCTTTCTTACTATCCAAAGAATCATCACCCCCCACTGGAACTAAAAGGATATCGACATTATCAAATTTATCTAATTGTAATTCAGTTAACTTAGCATTAGTTATATTACCCAGATGAGCTATTCTTAAATCTTCGACTTCAATCAAATAAATTGTTTTAGTTTCCATATCGCCATTTGCTCCAACCCCATAAACAAAGCAACCTTTTATTTCATATTCACCAGGACAGTTAATAACAAAAGATTGAGCATTTACCTTGCCATTTATATCATGAGTAAATAAAGTTACATTATTTTGCATTCTAGGTATGGTTAAACCGGTTTTACTTTCAGGCGGATCAATTAAGATTGAGATCTGATTGTTTTGTAGACGGAAACAGGTAGCTCCGTAATAGGTAATATTCATAATATTTTAAATAAAAAAATAAAGGATATTTCTTACCTTAATTTAGCATAATTTAGTAAAAATGTAAAGACTTTTATTTTCTTAATATTTAGCTAAGATTAGCTACTTTTTAAAGCTATTTT
>CAZSGB010000067.1:0-4570 GCA_964606355.1 uncultured Gammaproteobacteria bacterium
TATCACCCTTATCACCCTTATCACCCTTATCACCCTTATCACCCTTATCACCCTTTTTAATCGTTTTAACTTGTGATTCAATTAACTTTAATGCTTCTTTTTTATATTTATCAAAAAGACTGTTTAATTTATCTTGTACTTTATTATCTTTTAATATTTTTTCTATTCTTTCATTACCAATATTTAAAATAAGAGCTTCAATATCTTCAAAGTCAGTTTTTTTATTTCTTTTATTTAGTATATCTCTTAAATTTGCCATTTACTTTTTTTATTAAATATGATATATCATATAATATATGTCAAATATATGATTTTAACTCTTACAATCTTAGGAATTTTAGTAGCTTGGTTATTCATATTTTCTCAGCCAAACGAGTTTTAATCTTCACCAAACTCACTTAATAATTCTTTCAACATCAATAAATCAGCATTGAATATTTTAAACGTTGTTTCATCTTTAATTTGTGGTAACGTTTTTTCTGCTGCGTCAATAATTTTAGATAAAACTTTTTTAACTTTAGACTTCGGTATAAACTTTCTCGACACCATTGCACCAACAAAAGGAATGCCTAATAGTGCAGCCGCAGGGGCAAAATTAGCTGCTGCACCAAGCCCACCAATACCAACTGCAGCGGCAATACCTTGAACAACTCTATTTTTAGTCCCCAATATTTCAGATACTTTATCCAATACCCTTTTATAAGCAACGTCAGCTTCCTTAGCCGCCTTTGGTACTAAATTATCCATAACTTCGTAAAGTTTTGTTTGTTTAGCCATAGATTCTTTAAATGAAATACCGGTTACCGTTTTGCCTTCTGGCAATCTTGATTCAACAAATGTATTTAAATTTCTATTAATTGATTTTATGTAATTAGCAATAGGAGTATCTTTGATCCAAATATTTTCTCCATAAACTTTACTAATATTCTTTCTAAATTCTTTAGATAATTTGAATGCACCCTTAGGGTTTTTTTGTGCTTTTTCTCCTAAAGTAATAATATATTTTTTAATATCACGAACCGCTTTAGAACCATCAATATTTTTAGCTCCAATAGGGACTTCAGTATTTTTAATAACTCCCTTAAGGTTATTTATACTCCAAGCTCCCTTACTACCTTCCAGGCTATTCTCTAATTCAACGGCTAAATTTTCATTATACTTTTTAGTAATATTATAATTACCTTGAATAGTTTTTTGTGATGAAATACCAGGTATTTCCGCAACAATTTTTTCAGCAGCTTCTTCCATTTTTGATGGTGCGATCTCGCTACGTTTAAATATACTACTACCAACTTCAGTAGTCCTAGCTACCTGTGCCTCTTTAACTTTTTTTGTTTGTTCGGGCTGTACCAATTTTCTAATAAAAGACGACTGTTCTTTTTTAAATTTTTGCTCAGCGCCTTTTTTCAATTTACTTACCGAAGTAGCCATTTTTGCTTTTGTTTTACTAGTCAATGATTTTAATGGCATCGTAAAAGCTTTTTTAATATTCGTACCACGACCCAACAAAAATAAATCACCAATATTAACAAACGCTTCAAAATTCGCAGCAAATTCTGGATGTTCCTCCTTAAAAACTTGATATGTATCCATTCCTGCGGCTAATGCCGATATAGCTTGTTGTCCAAGAGGAGTTTGTAATATTTTTTTTGCGCTCTCGCTTAAAAAACCTCCAGTAGCCTTATCTAATGCCTTTACCCCAGTTCCAAGTATTTCACCAAAAATATCTCCAGCAATACCAGCCACCTGCCCTACAGTTTGTAACCCTCCAGAAATAGGATGTTGCTCGCCTTTTGCCGTTTCACCAACTTCTCGTACAATATTTTTACCTCTTTTAGCAATATCCTGTCCTATTCTACTAAAAAATCCAGGTTTCCGTCCTTCTGTTTGCTTATATTTTTCTTCTTGATCATATTTATTCCAAGCTTGATTTATTCTAGCAGCTCTCTCTGCTGAATTAAACTGTGAAGAGGGCAATCCTTGTCCTTTTATTTGTAACTTGTTTCTAACTTCTTCTATTTGTTCTGCCGTTAGTGTCATATTTTTATGTAATTATAGTTGATGATTCTTTTTTGGCTATTGCTCTAGCAAGCTCATAAGTATTGATTTGCCCTATGGGTGTATTAGGATTTATACTTAGCCAATTAGCTATTTGTTTAACATAAGTAGCTGAAGCATTTTCTGATGGCGGAGCATATTTATATATTAAATCCTTTAAGGTAGATTTTGATGTTAAGCCAGTTCTTGTATTACCAGTTTGCTTACCTTGTAAATCTTTTATTAAAGCTCTCCAACCTTCTATTGGTGAATTGAATTTAGCAAATCCACCTTTACCTTGTGATGCCCCAATTTGTCCTACATATCTTAAATTACCAGGATTATTATTTGCTACAGCAAGACCTGCTCCTATTTTTATTGAGCTTGGATCTTTATATGATGTTCCCATTACATTTGTTTGTTTTAAATTAGCATTAGATAATGGTATTTTCAATGTTTGTAATATTTCTTCATTAGTCCAAGGTTTATTTGTGTAAGGATTTATACCTTCTGGGATATTAGGATTTAACATTTTATTTATAACTTCACGTTCGCTTGGATGAGTACTGCCATAATCTATAATTTTTTGTTCTGGCGATTCATTTGCTCCAACATTTAACATACCTCTTCCTTCATCTACTATTCTTTGATAATCATTAATTAATTGATCCAATTCTGCCTTAAAGGCTTTTTCATTTACCTTATAGCCTTTAACTTTTCCATTTTTACTAAGCATTTCCCAAGTACCAAGTGCCGTAGCAGCAGCTTTTAATATATCCATTTCCCTATCAGACAAAGCACCAAATGTAGCACCTTCTTGTTTAGATTTTATCAATTTATTTAAGGCTAATTGAGAAACTAATTTATTTGCTTGTCCTAAAAATGCATCGCGAGAACCAATACCAATCCAATTTCTAGTAATAAGTCCTGTAAATCTTGGCCCAACAGCTTGATCAAGTCCTTTATGTTCTTTTAATGCTTTAATTTGATCTATCATTCTTTGTGCTTCATCTAAAGTTTTTTGAGAAGGAGGTAGTGTTGCGGTAATATTATTAACTTCAGTTTTAAGCTCGTTTGGAACATCTGAAAACTTTCTAAGCCCATCTCTTACATTTTTAGTCCAATTTAAAGCATCTTCACCTATACTCTGTCCTCCATAATTATCAACATTTGACCAAATTGTATTCCACATACCTGTATTTGGATCTTTCTCTACTAATGATGTCGTTCCATCTGGATTAGATATTTCCATTGTTTTGCCCTCATTAATTGGATCATTTAATTTAGTAATGTTATCTAGTGTTTTCATAACTTCTTCTGCTGTGAAATCACCATTATCATAATTTAAATACTTCATCATTGTTGCGACATCTGTAACACCTTGATTGTATAAACCAAGTACCGCCATATCTCTAGTAGTTTTTACTATTGGCGACATTCCTGTTTCTTTACCATAATTATCTATTTCTTGTAATGCTAGTCTATAATCAAATTCATTACCCTGAAAACCACTTAACTTAGCTGCGCTAAATTCTTTCATAAAATCTGTATTTGTAGATTTATATAAATCCAATTCATATTTTAAAACTTCCATTTCAAATTCATTAGCTGCTTTAATTGCTTGATTAGCTTCTACTAATTTTTCATTATATCTCCTAAGTTCATCTTGTTTAGTTTCTCTTAAAGTCTTTAAATTTTCCATTTTAATAGCAAACTTAGTATATTTTCTGTTTTCAAATGCGGTCTTTGCATCAGATATAGCCTGAGATTCAGAACGTGCTATTTCTGCTATCCTTGCACTGCCTTGTTTGATTTCCTCGCCTATAATTCCACTGATTACAGCATTAGCATATTGAGCAGAACCTGTCCTATAGCCCATTGTTTTATAGGCTTGTTTTCTAGAATTATTAACTATTTCCATATTTCTAGTCATTTCACTATAAGTATTTCTAATATTCTGTGCTTCTATTTGATAAGCAGGATCATTTAATATATTATAACTATTAAAATTACTAATTAAATTTTCAATTTCACCAGTTACTGCGTCTATTTCTTGTTCTGAATTTGAAATTAAACCCGTAATGCCTATATTTGATAGAGCAAATGAAGATATAGCTGTAAAAGTACCATCAGAATTTTGTTGCCATCCTTCAAAATTACCTCCATTAACCTCTAATGCTTCTTGAAAAGTTAAGTTGAATCCTTGTGATTGTTCCTCTGTTGTGATAGGAGTAACTGGTTGTTGTATGTTTCCAATTTGAGTCAACTGTTCATTTAAATCATTTAAAGTATTTGTAGCACCATCTACACTAATATTTGAAATATCACCATTGTCTATAGGTGGTGGTGTTAATGGATTATTTAATACATATTGAGCTTCTGGCGAATCAGTAGAAAAACCAACACCAGCTGCTTGATTAGCATAAATAGCGTCTATTATGTCCTGATTTAGTTCTTCGTCTGGCATATCTTTATTTTATTTTAATATTTAATTACCTATATCAAATAATAACTGTGTTGGAGTAATAGCTGT
>CAZSGB010000068.1:0-4539 GCA_964606355.1 uncultured Gammaproteobacteria bacterium
GACATTTCTAAATAACCCCAAGTAGGACATTTCTATTTCACCTTTACACATTACCCGTGCGCCTTGACAAATATATCGATTTTACCTAGAATACAAGCCAAGATTAAATTTAACCCAATTATATTATGGCTATAGAATTAAAGGCAAAAACAAGAGAAGTGCCTACTAAAGAAATTAATTTACAAAGAGTTAAAGGTATCATGCCTACTGTCTTATATGGAAATAAGCACGAAACTCAACATTTAAACGTTGATCTAAAAGCTTTCGCTAAAGTATTTAAAATAGCTGGTAAAAGTGCTTTAATTGATTTAATCATTAATGATCAAGAAGCAATTAAAGTCATTATAAATAATGTTCAGTTTAATCCTGTAACTAGTGAAGTTATTCATGCTGATTTTTATATCGTAGATATGAATAAAGAAATTAATACAAAAATTCCTTTAATATTTACTGGTGTTTCAAGAGCTGTTAAAGAATTAGGTGGCACCATGATTCATGCTATGGATAGTTTAGAAATATCATGTATGCCAGCTGATTTAATTCATGAGATTAAAGTAGATATTAGTGTGATTAAAACATTTGAAGATGTTATTAACGTTAAAGATTTAAATATTCCAGCCAGTATTACAGTTAAGGCAGATCCTGAAGATGTTATTGCTACAGCTAAAGCTAAGGTAATTTTTGTTGAAACTCCAGTTGAAGAAGAAGTAGTAGCCGAAGCAGGTACTGAAGGTGAAGCAGGTGAAGTTAAAGAAGGTACTGAAGGTGAAGCAGGTGAAGTTAAAGAAGGTGAAGAAAAAAAGGAAAAGAAATAAGATGAGATTAAAATATGAAAGATATTTACCCTTAGTTTTGTTTATAATTATCGTTCTTGGTTTATTTGGAGTAACTCTAAGTTTAATAATTTATAATATATATAATAAAGAAAACTGTTCAAAGAACAGTTTTCTTTTTGTTAACCCTTTAACTGGTGAGAAGACTAATGAATTAATTAAGCTTAATCCCATAGCTATAATCATTGAAAATGCTACGGAAATACGTCCACAATTTGGTCTTCAAGAGGCTACCATTGTTTATGAAGCATTAGTGGAAGGTGGTATTACTCGTTTAATGGGTATCTATAATTATAATGATGAAATCAGTAAAATAGGTCCAGTGAGATCTTTAAGAGATTATTTTTTAGATTGGGCTCAGGAATATAATCCTGCCTTATTTCATGTGGGTGGTAGTCCTGGGAGCTTGGAAGTGATTTCAGATTATAGTATAATTGATGTAAATGAAATGAGTGACGATAATATATATTTTGAAAGAGGTATTAAATATGATTGGCCACATAATGTATATACTAATAATTTGTTATGGCAGGAAATAGCTGAATTAGATAATCGAGAAGTTGATTTTATTCCATGGCCATATGATTATTCAGAGAATAAAGAATGTCCAAAAAGTAAAGAAATAATTATAGATTATTCGTATTATAATTATCAAGTTGAATGGGTATATAATTGTGAAGATAATTTATATTATAGATATAATGGGGGAGAAGAGTTTATTGATGAAAATGGTTATCAAATAACTAGTGATAAAGTAATTATTCAATTTGTTAAGAGTTGGTTAATTGATACTGAGAGACTAGGTATGCAAACGTTAGGTACTGGTAGAGCTTTAATTTTTCAAAATGGTAAAGTCAAGATAGGTAATTGGCAAAAAGAAAATAAAGAGTCCAGAACTCTTTATTACTCAGATGATGATTTAATATTATTAAGACCAGGTAAAACTTGGATAGAGATAGTACCACCACTTACTAATTTAACTTATTAAGAGCTATGGAAAATGCGGGTAATCCTTTAACTAAAGTATTATCTAAGATACTAATTATGGCTGTCGTAGTTTTTTGTTTAGTTTTTTCAATTGTCTATTTAAATAGTAGGTGGAGTAGAATACGTGACGTCAGACGTAATGCTGATGCTAAATCTGTTATTAAGGCTTTAGAATATTATAATCAAACCTATGGTAAATACCCAGAAACTAATAATGAAGATGGAGAGGGCTGGGATAAGAGTAATGACTTAGCTGATCTAAGTTTTTTAGACCCTATTGTTAGTCTGGGTTTGCTTTCACTTAGACCTTTTGATCCCATAAATGATGAAGCTAGATATTATCGTTACCAAAAATTTGCCCGTGGTGATTTTGGTTGTACTAGACCTTTTATTATTTTCCAAGTAACTGAATTTGAAACTGAAGTTTTAGATCATGGTAGCGGTGAATGTCCTAAGTTCAATTTTACAGAGCTCGCTCCTAATGGTTATACTTATCAAGCTTTTGAATAGTAATCCCGTTTTTATTTTCATATATTATAATAGGTGCTTTTAATAAGTATTTTTTTATTTGTTTAAATAATTTTTTATAATGATTTTTTTCAAGTAAGGCTTTTTTAGGTTCGTACTTTATACTAGGCTCACGCAAATCATCTTTATTTAAATAGGGGAGATTAGTTAAAAGTAAATCGATTTTAAGATCTTTAACTGGTTTAATAAGATTTCCTTTTTTAAATGTAATGTATCTTTTTACATTATTTTTTTTAGCATTATACTTAGCTACTTTTAAAGCTTTAGAAGAAATATCAGTAGCATAGAAATTATATTTATTACAATTTAATTTATTTGCTAAAGCCACTATTATTGCTCCAGAACCAGTACCTATTTCAACGATATTACTGATATCATTATTCTTTTTAATTACATTTATAGCTTTATCAACTATTTCTTCAGTTAAGGGACGTGGTATTAAAACATGCTTATTTACTTTGAATTTTAAGCCATAGAATTCTTTATAACCTAATAAATAAGCAATAGGTATATACTTAGCTCTTTTTTTTATTAATTTAAAATATTTATTTAATTTTTTTTTATTTATTTCTTTCTCTGAATGAGTATATAAATATTCTTTATCTTTGTTCAAAGCGAAAGATAATAATAATTCGGCATCAAGTGTAGCCGAATCTATTTTATTTAATCTATTACTACCATATTGTATTGTTTCTTTTATATTCATATTTTTTTACTGGCTTCTATTTTAAGTTTAGCTATTATTTCATCAATATCACCACCTAATATTTTATCTAAATTATGTAGAGTTAATTTAATCCTATGATCAGTCATTCTGTCTTGGGGAAAGTTATATGTCCTTATTTTTTCACTTCTATCCCCAGAACCTATTTGATTTTTTCTATTAGCACTGAGTTCCTTATTCCTTTTTTCTTCTTGAGAAGCTAAGAGTCTTGATCTTAAGATGGTCATAGCTCTTTCTTTGTTTTGAAGCTGACTTCTTTCATCTTGGCAAGAAACTACAATATTAGTTGGTATGTGGGTTATTCTAACGGCTGAGTAGGTAGTGTTTACGCTTTGACCACCATGACCTCCAGCACAAAAAGTATCAATTCTTAAGTCTTTAGGTTCAATACTCATATCTATTTCTTCAGCTTCAGGGAGAACGGCTACGGTAGCTGCTGAGGTATGAATTCTACCTGATTTTTCAGTTTCAGGTACACGTTGTACTCTATGTACGCCACTTTCATATTTTAAGTTACCATAGACATTTTTTCCTTCTATTTCAAAGATTATTTCTTTATATCCACCAATAGTTATTTTGTTTTGTGAGATTAATTTAGTTTTCCAACCTTTAATTTCTGCATATTTTGAATACATTTTAAAGAGATCAGCAGCAAAGAGAGCTGATTCATCGCCACCAGTTCCAGCTCTTATTTCCATAATAATATCTTTTTTGTTTAACGGATCTTGTGGACTAATTATTTCAGTTATATGCTCTTTTAATTCATTTTCTTGCTGATATAACTTCTCTAATTCTTCTTCGGTCATTTTAATTAATTCTTCATCAGTTTCTTCGGTTAAGGAATTATTTAATTCTTTGATATCTTTCATTACTTTTTCTAATTCATTGGTTTGTTCTAAAATCTCTTTAATTTCATTATATTCTTTAGAAACTTGTTTCAATTTTCTTGGATCATTAACAATTTCCGTAGTTTGTAAACTACGTTCAAATTCATCATATTTTCTCTTATATTCTCCTATTTTTTTCTCTAAATTATCCATATATCTAATTATATCTCTTATTTAATAATTCAAAAAGGTTTTTGTTTGTATACAAAAACCTTTTAAAATATATTTTAGTTATTTTTTATCTTCTTTTTTTGCTTTAGCTTTAACTGTTTTTACAGCACTGACTCTTTCTTTCTTAGCTTTCTTACCTTTTCTAGTTTTAGAGACCTCTTCTTTCTTAGCAACTCTTTCTTTATATTTATCAACTCTACCAGCCGTATCAACAAGTTTTTGTTTACCGGTGTAAAATGGGTGACAAGCTGAACAAATTTCAACTTCTAGCTCGGGTAAGGTTGAACCAATGGTAAAAGTATTACCGCAAGCGCAAGTTACTTTAGCTTTATCATGATATTCGGGATGTATTTCCTTTTTCATGTATATAGTTATTAGCTATAATTATTTGGGAGATAGCTTCTCCCTA
>CAZSGB010000069.1:0-4482 GCA_964606355.1 uncultured Gammaproteobacteria bacterium
AAACAACAGGTTCTATTTATTCATCAGGTGCTGGGGATAACTATTTTGAGGGTTATATTGGACTTGGTACAACTACACCTACTGTTTATCAACTGGAAGTTGCTTATACTGGGGTTAGAGCTTATGGTGCCTATGTTAATAGCGCTTCACATTCTTCCTTAAAAGATAGATGGGAAGATATTAATGTTTTAGCTGGTATTAATAATTTAGATATCTATGAATGGCAATACAATGATGAAATAGCTAGTGATAATCACGATACGGGTAGGCATTTATATCCATTTGCTGATTATTTCTACAATACTTTTGGTTTAGGTTCTTCTGAACGTCAAATAGTTGATATTGATGTAGCTGGGGTAGCTCTTCGCGGCGTTAAAGATGTTATTACGGTTTTGAATGTTGTAAATGCTCCAACTACTACGCCTACTTTAGTAGTTAGTGAAACTGGGGCGGCTGCCTTTACTGGGTCAGTGATTGCTACTGACTTTATTTCAACAGGTTCTGATATTGCTGAAAAATATCCTTCCTTGGAAGAATTAGAAATAGGTGATTTAGTTATGGCTGATCCAAATAATCCAGGATATATAGTTAAAACAACAGGGGAGAGTGATAATAATATAATAGGTATTGTTTCAGGTGAGACGGGGTTACTTATGGGTAATAATTTAGCAGAAGGTTATCCGATTGCTATGCTTGGACGGGTACCAGTTAAGATAACTAATGTTAATGGTAATGTTTATCCTGGAGATACTTTAACTCCTGCTCCAATTCCAGGTTATGCTATGAAATTACAACTTGGAACTGAAGGTATAATTATTGGTACAGCTTTGGAAACCTTTGAAGAAGAATTAGGTCAAATAGCTATGTATGTTAATCCTGATTACAAGACTAATTACATCGATAGTGCTTTAGTTATGATTGGTGATGAACAAATAGCTGTGGGAGCCCAGATTAGTGATTTAAAATTAGCGGTTATTTCGACTCCTGGTAAGATAGCCAGTTCTGCTTTACCTACTGATGTGGCTATGTTACAAGGTGATACCCAGACTTTTGAAAATAATGTTATCTTCGGTGAAGATACCAATACTAATAGTTTAGTGGTTTTTAATTCAAGAATTGCTTCTAACTTAGAGTTTGAAGCTGATGGAATATATAATATAGGTACTCAGAATAATAATTTAGCTAATTTATACTCTGAGAATATTTATTCAGATAAATTAGTTATAAGGACAGATAATGATAATTTACAAAATGTTAATCTTGAAGAATATGGTTTTTACTTGACGGCTTCCTCTGGTCCAGCTTATTTTGGCAGTAACGTTATCATTGGTAATGATGATACATTAGGAGTAGCTTTAATTGAGTTTCCTGAATTTGTTTTAGATGGTTCTGATTTATTAGTTAGGGATGATTTGGGCGTCAAGGGTGATCTCTATGTTCAAGGTAACTTAAGGATTGCTGGGGTTATGGAATTTAGTGGTAATAGTATTGCTCATTACTTTACAGTGGAGAATACTTCTACTTCAACTATTGAATCTGGTACAGTTGTAGTTGTTTCAGCTTCATCTGATTTTGAAGCAGTTATTTCTGAAACTGCTAACGCTACAAATATTTTAGGTATTGTCGCTACTAGTTCAGTTCAAAGGTTTAATGCTAAGAATTTAGCTACTAGCAGTTTACCAGTAGTTACAGCCGGTCGAGTAAGTGTTAAGGTTACAGCTGAAAATGGTCCAATAAATAAAGGGGATAAATTAACTTCAGCTGAAACTCAAGGCCTGGCAATGCTGGCTACTAAGCCAGGAGCTGGGGTTATTGGTTTAGCTTTGGAAAGTTTAGAAGCAGGGGAAGGTTTAATTGAAGTTTTAGTTCAACTTGGTACTTACTTCGAACCTCAAGCTCAAAAAGTAAGAGTAGCTAAATCTGGTGGTGATTTTAAGACCATAACTCGTGCTTTAGAATCAATTGAAAATAATTCAATTCAAAATAGGTATATTATTGAAGTAGGGAGCGGTCTTTACGAAGAAAGTCTTACCTTAAAACCATATGTTGATATCGTTGGGTCAGGCGCAGGTCAAACTATCATTACTTCTGAAATTTCACCGGTAATTAATATTGATACTAATTCAAGGTTAGAAGCTTTAACCATTGAATCTACTTCAACTTCAACTGAACCTGTTTTAATTGGCATAAATGGTGTAGGTAGTAGTACTAAGCCTATTTTAACTGGTCTTAACTTTGAAGCTCAAACTGATTATCCAGCTATTGGTCTTAGTATTATTGGTAATGCTCCAAAAGTTAATTTAACAAATTCTAGTTTTTCATATAATTTCTATCAAGCTATTTCACAACTAGCTTCCACTACATTAGTTATGATGAACAATGATTTAACTGAAGTATCTGGAACAGCAATTGTGGCTCAAAATGGTAAGATTAAATCATTTAATAATCAAATAGAAGGTAGACTTGGTGATTTCTATGTCTCAACTTTGGCTTTAGTTGAATCAAATAGTGATTACTATGATCAAGTAACTAATTTTGGTGTTTTCTTGGATGTAACAAATAGATATAAGATACCTCATGAATATATTGATTATGGTTGGTTAGTTAGTAATAATGCCTCTTCTACATTAACTATTAATATCGGTTCTGGTGCAGGGTATATTTCTGGCGTTAAGGTTAATACTGCTTCTATTAATAATATTGGATTATTTGCTTCTTCTACCAACTATATCTTTATGACTGAGTCTGGTCAGATTACGGTAGCAACTTCAACTGATAATATTGCTACCTCTACGGCCACTATCTTAATTGCCGAGGTTCAAACTAATTTAACTGGGATTATGGAAGTAATCAATGAAAGAACTAATGAGATTGTCGTAGCTAAAGAAGGTGGACAGTTTAGAACAATCTCAGATGCTTTAGAATCAATTACTACGAATAATTTAAATAATCGTTGGATCTTACTAGTTAAACCTGGTGTATATAGTGAACAAGTTATCTTAAAACCATATGTTGGTATTATTGGGGCTGGTCAAGGTTTAACTACTATTATGAGTATTAATAAGCCAGTAATAATTGGTTCAACTCAAGTTGAAACTACTGGTACTAGTACTGAGATAGGTGATGTAAGTATTACTGACCTTACCTTATCTCTTTCAAATGATGTTCTTGGCCAAGCTGTAGTCCTTGCTTCTTCAACTAATTTAACTCTTGAAGATGTTTCAATTAATTGGACTGGCTCAGAAGACGTACTAAGTGATGGTGTTAGAGTAACTGGTAATTCAAAGGTTACTTTAAGAGATATTATTATAAATAACGTAGCTTACGGCGTTACTCATGAATACTTAAGTGATAATAGTGCTACTTCTACAGTTGAAGTTATGTATTCTAGAATTAGTGCTGAATTAAATGATCTTAGAACTAAGTGTATAGATACTTTAACTTTAGAAGAATGTACCGAAGATACTGAATTTAATGATACTAATAATACTAATCAGATAACGTCTTCCTATAATATCTTAACTGGTAAAGGTAAGAATTTTAAGGTTGCTTTAAATACTATTATTTCTTCAGCTCATGATACTTACTTATCATATGAGGGGAGTGGAATATTTAAACAAAATGATTACTTTAGAAATCAAGTAAGTGGTAATCTATTTACTATTCAAAATGCTGGTTTAGATCTATTCGGTGTAAACGCATCAGGTACTGTATCAGTTAATCCACAAAATACTACCGGTGATAGTTTCACAGTAATTTCTGGTACGTCTTCATCTACTTTGCGTGTTGTTAATAACGGCGGTGGGACAGCTTTAACTGTCGTGGGTGACTTGGTCATTACTTCACCAACTTCTACTATGTCTGTTTCCATATCTTCTGGTGGTGGAGAGTTAAATATTGGTAAAGCAGGGGATACTATTAATTTAAATCTTGATGGAGTAATATATAACTTTAAAGAAAATGTTAGAAGAAATACCTTATCTGTTTATTTAGATAGTCCAGTTATTGGTGATAAGGTTTGGGGTAGTGGTGATAATTCATGGAGTCCACCTGAAAACGTTACTCTACGGGCTATTAAAGTACAATATAATTGTTCTGAAGGATTATTACAACTAGCCTTGAAAGATAAACAAGGTAATGTAATTTCACAAATAACTGGTTATACCTGTTCTGGCTATACTAATATCACTGAAGATTTAGAACATTACTTAACTACTGATAGTGGAATGTACTTAGAAGTACAAGGTTCAGCAGAAACCATAACTAATGTAACTGTAACTATTGAATACGTGTATGATAATGAATAATTTTATGCCCATAATAAGTTTAATATATACGACTATCCAAGTCATTAAAGTTGATTTAATTAAATTGTTCTTTACCAAATAATCAACATTATTCTTATTATCTTACCCCCCCCCTTCTTTTGAAGGGGGAGGAATTGGGACTAATTTTTAATTAATTTATGATTAAAATAAAAGA
>CAZSGB010000070.1:0-4216 GCA_964606355.1 uncultured Gammaproteobacteria bacterium
TAAAACAATCCCCGCTGGTAATAATCCAGAACGATATATTTCTTTTAACTCTTGATCAACTAAAGTAAATATTTCTTTAGCTCTAGGTTGAACAATATCACAAATTTGTTTAACACTAACCATAGTTCTTTCATTCTCACGATCAGAAAACTTTGCTAAATCTATTTCATCTCGTTTCCCTATTTTTTTACTATTAGCTTCAGCTATTTCTAATTTGATAATTTCAGCTGCTTCCACAGAAGTTCTAAGACCAATAGCAATGTCTGAAGTAATATGACTAGAACCAAGAGGTAAGACAGCTGTATGTAATATATCCCCTTCTTCATAAACAATGAGCGTAGTTATCTGACTCCCAATATTTACTAAAGCTACACCTAGCTCTTTTTGCTTTTTATCCAAGACACTTTCACTGCTGGCTAAAACCCCAAAAACTAAATCATTAATATCGACGCCAGTTCGATAGATTGATTTAGTTAAATTCTTTATTTGAGATGATAAGCCAATAATAATCTGTGTGGAAACTTCTAAGCGTACACCATTCATTCCTACTGGATCTTTAATTCCAGTTTGATTATCAACCGTGAAATCACGAGGTATAACATGTAAGATCTCGTGATTAGGTGGTGTTGCCACAGCTTGAGCA
Source organism: uncultured Gammaproteobacteria bacterium (assembly GCA_964606355.1). Lineage (GTDB taxonomy): Bacteria > Patescibacteriota > Patescibacteriia > UBA1558 > UBA10009 > CAZSGB01. The sequence goes on from CAZSGB010000070.1 coordinate 644, forward strand.
GCTTCAATAGCTCTCTCTACATCTTCTTCGGTAATTTCTTTATCAGCTTTTGCTACAGCTACGACACCAGTACTTTCTAAGGTCTTAATATGAGTTCCAGAAATACCAACTACAGCAGATTCAACAGGATAACCGGTCATTCTCTCTAATTGCTCTAAAACTTCGGAAATACTAGAAACAGCATCTTCAATATCGGTAATCATACCTTTAGCAATGCCCTGACTTTGTTTTTCAGCAGCGCCGATTATTTCTAGACTTCCTTCTTGCCCGCTAGATTTCAAAACTACAGCTCTAATATAGCTAGAACCAATATCTAAACCTGTTATTATATTTTCATGATGTGCCATAGGATTAAATAACTATATAAATGACAAGAAAAATTTAAACTAAGTAATTAGCTCGTGTTGTATTAATTATACTAAAAAAAGGTAATATTATCAACCTTTAAACTTTTCCACAAATTTCAATTTTACTGAACAAATTTATTGTTCTAATTATTTTACTCTAAACTCTTTTTTAAGATCTTCTCTTGTAAAGTAACCATCTGCTTAAACTTCTTTGGATTCTCATGCGTATAGCCTAGAAGATGTAATAATCCATGAGAGAATAAAAAACCTATTTCTTGCTTTAAAATAAGTTTATTCTCTTTAGCTTGTCTAACGGCTTGTTTAAAACAAATTACAATTTCATTAACTTCGTTAAAGGAAAGCACGTCAGTAACTACTTCTTGACCTCGATAGATCAAATTCAATTTACTTATTCTTTGCTCACTAATAAAAGCTAATGAAACTTCTAAATTCTTCTTAACTTTTAATTGACGTTCAGTATTTAAGGCAATCTTTTTTAAAACGCCTCTCAGATTTAGAGGCATTTTAACCAAATAATTTATTTCTAAGCTAATCATTATATTATTGATTAGTAGTAGTACTAGTTTCACCAGTCTCAATACTACTTGGATCAATAAATATTAATTTTTCACTGAATAATCTATAGGTAGTATAGAAATTAGTTTGCCTATTTGTCCCTATGTTATAAGTTAAGATAAATATATTAGAACCAACTCCTAAATAAGTAGTTAAACCATCAGGACTCTTAACCGCTGGTAAACCATCAATTAAAAGAGTTGACAAAGTTTTAGGATCAACCCCTGGATTCTGAGTTAAGTACCAGTTATAAGCACTAAGGCCTAAAGGATTATTTAAAATGATAACTTCAAAGAATTCACCCATTGCTGAAGTAAAGATAACTTCTTTCTTATCAGGCGTTAAAGACCTAGCCGTCCAAGAAGTAGGATAAATAACTGAATAATAATAATTAGTATTTTGATAAGTAGTAACAACTTCAGAATCTAAGAGTCGACCATCTGCTTTAGCAGGATCATACAAAGCCAATATCTCAATAGCATCATCGTAACTATCTGAATCACTATCTAGTAAGGTAGAATTTGTTTTGTAAATATTTTCTTCAATATCTGTTAAACCATCCTGATCACTGTCTAAACCCATTTGAATTACAGATAAATTATAATCTAATTCAACATCATCAGGTAATAATGAATCAGGATCAATATATATATTTATACCTTCAGGTGTTAAAACATAGATTTCAGCATCAAGATTTAAATTACCTAATAAACCACCAGTTTCTAAAGAAAAAGTTAATTCAAAATTAAATTGATCACTTGTTACCTTGTAATCATAATCCATACCACCAGGAGTTGGATTTTCAGGAATAATCGTTAAGAAATCTCTAAGTAAGGTATTTAAACTAACCGGATATTCCTCATATTTAGCGAAATAAAGAGCTAAAGCTGATTTTAAATCATAAATATCACTTAATCTCTTCTCATCACGCGACTTAGGATCAGTTAAATCAATATCTTCAGTTACATCATCATTAATATCACTAGGCGTAGTAGTTGAAAGATTAAAATTAGTACCTAAAGCCGTAAAATCATTAGAATTAATGACAACGTCATCTTGACGTGTAAAATAAAGGAATAGGGCAACAATAACACTCCCGACTACAACAAAAAAAAGAGTACCTAAAACCAACCAACTTACTCTACCTTTGGTTTGAGGCGCTTCATTGGTTCGAAAAAATTTATCAGGCATAGTATGAATATCATCACTACTAATTTCAGAAACATTTTTTTCGTTTTCTGAAACTTGATTTTCTCTTTCTTCTAACCTAATGTCCGATTCACTATCTGGGGGCGTAAACATAATTACTCTTGAATATTATTTAAATCTAATAATCTACCAGGACCAAGTGGATTATAGCCTTTATCAACTTCTTGAAAACCATCAACATAACCATCACCATCAGTATCTGGATTTAAAGGATTAGTATGATAGACTTCTACTTCTTCACGATCAAATAAACCATCACCATCACTATCCACTTCAAAAGGATCGGTGCCAAGAGATGATTCTCTCTCATCAGTTAAACCATCTTGATCTGAATCTTTAGTACTCTCAGGAGCTACCTTTTCGATTATCTCATCTACTTTGTCTGAAATATCTTCTTTAGTTGGAACAGTAGTATCTGAAGTATTATCATTAATATTATCAATAACATCTCCAGTAGTATCAAAATTAAAGCTTGGTAAATCATCTAAAGAATCCTTAAAAAATTTATTATATACATAGTACCCTATAAACCCAAAAATAATGAGGACAACAATAATACCTAAAATAAAAAACTTTTTATCCTTCTCCTCAATATCAATATCATCAGGTAATTCTCTAAGTGGTTCTAAGGGTCCTGAAGTTTGAGGCGCTGCTTGAGGTTGAGGCGGAGTACTAGGAACTGATGAAATTTTAGAATCATTAAAAATGTCCTCAGGCTCATTAGGTACCGGTATATCATTTACTTGAGGCATAACTGTAGGTTCGGGATTAGATAGTGGTATAGGTTGTGGTTCTCCTTGCTTTTGAATATTTTGATCTTCAAACATAATTATTTTTTAATTAATATTAATATTATATCTCATGCCAAAAACAATCTACAACTTGAAAACATTGATCTTGATTTAAATCACTACAATCAAAAGTTCCAATACAATAATCACAACCAAATTGATCCCCTTCACATTGGTCATGAATAGTTTCACAATTACCTGGTTCATCTATACAACCATCTGGAGATCCAAACCAATCATCACAATTTCTATTATTCGTACCAACACAATCACCATTTGGATATTGACATTGTCCAGGATAAATAGCATCCGGATTATAATTCAAAGCACCTTGATCCATACAACCTATTTGACCTTCTGTAATAAATTGACAATATTGATCACATGTATAATTATTTAGTTCAGGTGGATCGCATTCTTCACCTGGATCAATTATATTATTACCACAGGCTAAAACACATTGATTATTAGAAACTAAATAACCATCATCACAACCTATGCCACAATTACCATCTAAACAAACAGCTAGCCCATTATCTGGTAGCCCATTATCTGGCACAGGACAAACATAACCACAACTACCACAATTTTCTGAATCATTATATAAATCAGTTTCACAGCCAAAAACATCATCACAACTTTGATATTGA
>CAZSGB010000071.1:0-4193 GCA_964606355.1 uncultured Gammaproteobacteria bacterium
CTTGGTTTTAGATTTCTCCGTGTCCACTTTATGGGGTACGGATCATCAGTGGCGGAAGGGGTGGGATTCGAACCCACGTGCCCATTTGTAGGGACAGCGATTTTCGAGATCGCCCCGTTATGACCACTTCGGTACCCTTCCTTGTTTAAATTTTAGATATCTATTAAGATGTTTTTTATTGTTAGTCCCAATAGTTGTAAAATATTTGATTATTTCGTTTTGTTTTCTTAGAAATACGGATTTTTGAGATGTTCTATTAGTAGGGCTGTATCCTAAATTTTTTAATAGATTGATTATATCTGAAATAAATTTTGGAGAAGCACTAGTAATGACCCAACCCATGTGTTTATATGTTTTATTTTTGATTTTGTGCTTGTCTAAATATATACATCCGTCAGTGTCAAATAAGCCTCGTAGAAATGATTTTTGGAATTGAATATTTTTATTTATCCAGCTCGGTATTCTAATGCCATTTTGTATTTTATTCCCCACGGGCATTCCTAGATTATTTATGTATCTTACCAGGTTAATAGAGGAGGCGGTAATGTAAACAGTATTTTCTCCTCTCTTTTTTAAAGCTGTTTTAGTTTGGAATAATTTAATAATTAATTTTTGAATAAATTTCGCATGTTCAAAATCAGTTTTAGCATTAGTTGAAATTTGGACTTGATATTGCGAAAGATGCCCATCGCCATAAATTATACCTAATAACTCTGCTAATTCTGATGTTTTTTTAATTTTTGGTATAGATTTAGCTGTAATAAAGTTTGTTTTTTTGAGTTTATTGATTTTTACTGAGTTAACACCTCCTAATTTTCTACCATAATCTGTGCCTGGATTACCGTAAATTTTGTATCTAGTTAGAGCGCCTTTTTTGCCAGCTTTTTTAATATGAAATAAATCTGGAAGATATTGAGGCGATAAATCATTTTCTTTAAAATTAGTTAAATTAATTAGTTGAGTAAAATATTTATCTGGAATAGTACAGGTGACATTTTTCCAATCTGAAACATTTCTTGGGTTTGTTTTTATAATTTTTTGAAACGTTCTTTAAAGTTTTATAATCTGTAATTATTTTTTTGAATAATTTATCGCGGTTACAATTATTTAGTTTAACTCTCATATAGTAATTATAACATTCGATATATTATTATTTAACCACTCTCACTCCTCTCCGTAGATTATATAAACAAATGGTTAAGCCAAAAATAATCCAGAATAGTATAGCTAAATCATTTTTAAAGTAAGGAACATCAACTAAGCCATGGACTAGGATAGTAATCATTACTGAGCTTAGTATTAGCGTATAAATAGAGTATTCTGACTTATATGAGAGTATGTAGTATATAATAAATAACCAAATAATACTAATTAAACCAAGAAGTCCAAGTTCAACGTAGAAATTTAAAAAGAAATTATGTGGATATAAATATATTTCGATATGTTCATTTACGTGATAGGGTTCAACTAAGGTTTGAAAGCCAGCTAAACCACTACCTAAGATAGGTTTCTCTATTAATAGTTTACTAGCTTCTCTCCATTGGCTTACTCTAATTTGTAGATCAGTAGGTATTAGTGGTAATCTTTCATTCTCAATCGATATTAAAGCATTTTCTAAGTTTTGGGTAATAGTAGGTGTTAAAAATGAAACAAATAGAATTAAAGTAATTAAACTAAGAGTAATTAGTCTAGTTTTTTTAGTAAAAATAAAGATAGATATTATACCAGCTAGTAGACCAAGTAAGGCACTAGTTGACTCTGCCCAAAGAACAGTTAAGAAGCCAAATATTAAAACTAAAATATTGAATATTTGATATAATATTTTTCTATCATTAAATAGATTAATCAAGGTTAAAAGTAAGATAGGTGAAATAAACAAAGCATTAGCATTGGGATAACCAAAGAAGGTGGTAATGCGCCTAGTGGCTTCATTTGCCCAAAAGGGGTTAGGAATTAAGTTACCAGTTAGTTTCTGATATGTAGCTAATATACCAATTACTATGACAGTTAAACCAAGTGATTTAATTATATTTTGAACATCAACTTTGGACTTAATAGTATAGATAAAGATAATAAAATAAAGTAAGGCATCAATAAAGTAGGCTTTCCATAAGCCTAAAGCTGATTCTAGGTTAGGTGAAACAAATATAGAGACAGTAGCGGCTACTAAGAACAGGGTAAGAGGTAATTTTAGTATCTTGGGTACGGGATTGAATACTTTATTTTTAGTTTTGGACCATTTAAAAGGATTAAAGATTAGATTGTATTCTTTCTTTATTTTAATAAGCCAGATGATAAAGAGAATATAGATCATGCCTTCAAGTAGAGTAGAAGGTAGATTAAATATATTAAATCTAATTAAATAACCAGGGAGTAACATTGTTATTAGAAAAAGACCATATTTAATGTTTCTTGAGCTTAAATAGGCGAATAGTATATAGAAGATAATGATTAAGATAGACATTATTTACTTAAAATATTTTTTATAAATTCTTTATTTATGCCTTTACATAAGTATAAAAAAATGAAATAAATTAAAGCAGCAATTATAAGTAAAAGAATAATATTTAGATTAAAAGATAACAAATAGAATAAAGTAGAGGTCATGATTATAGAAGAGAGTAATGATTTCCATAAAATATTTAATTTAAGTCTGATTTTAGAGTAATGAAGAGTTAAAATTAAGGCTATGATAGTAATAAAAGCTTCAATGATGACCGTAACCCAAGCTGCTCCAAAATATGAATAACGTGGAATAAATATGAAGTAACCAATTAATGAGAAAAGAGCCGCTAAGCCAAAATATTTAAGCATAGTTTTTTGCTTTTCTAAAATGACTAAAGTGTAAGTAAACATAGTACCTAAGAAAATAAGACCAGTAGCTAACATTAGAATTGGTAGTATTACACTAGATTCAATAAAATCATTACCCGCTATTAATTTCATAATGCCATATGATAAAGGCAAGGCACCAAGTATCATAGGTATAATAATAATCAAAAAGAAATCAAAAGTATGTTGTAAAATGTTTTGGAATCTTTCTCTATTATTAACTAGCCAAGCTGCAGTTAAAAGAGGCATAACCAGACCCATAAACATATGAGGGAAAGTGGTAACTATTTCTAAAATCTTGTAAGGAGCACCGTAAATACCTACTTCACTAGCTGACTTGTATAGACTTAATATTATAGTATCTGCTCTAAAATAGACTAAGTTAAGAATTACCCCCAGAGCAATGGGCCAGGTTTTAATAATGATTTCTTTCCAGTAAATTAGGTTAATCAACCATTTAATCTGGACATATCTTTTTATCAAGAACCACAAGATTAAAAAGTAAATCAAGGTATTCACTATATTACCAAGCATTAAAGTGGGTAAGTTGCCCTTAAAGAAGATAAATAAAAAGATAACGGTTAAGAAGCCAACTCTACCTAAGACTTCGGCTATGGCCACTTGAGCCATTTTTAAGTTTTTTTGAAAGACTGTAGTTAAGACTTGGATTAAAGACATGAAGAAAAATGAAACTGATACTATTAAAGCGGAGTATTTAACAATACTTGGGTAAGGGAATAAGAATATTAGTAAAGTACCACCACCAATAAAGATAAAAGCTGATATTATTCTAAGAGTAAAGATATTACTGACAATGAATTGTTCTTTATCAGGATGGGCTGATATCTCACGGAGACAAATTAAGTAAAGACCCATATCAACTAAGACGCCAAAAAATTGCATAAAAGCTAAAGCGGTAGTATAATAACCAAAACCTGTTTGTCCTAAATATCTAGTCAGCAAACCAATTGTTACAATACCTAAAAAAGTACCGATTATTTTACCAATAATTTGCCAGAGGGTATTACTTGCTATGGACTTAACTAAAGTCATAATAACCATATTTTAGCTTAAATATGATAGCTTGACAATGATTAGATCAATCAAAAAACTCAAGTTTTAAACTTGAGTTTTTTGTATCTATTTTATTCAACTTCTTTAACTACTTTCCAAACATCTTTTTTAATCGCTTCGATTATTTTAGGATTGGCTTTTAAATAGTCTTTAACGCTTTCTCGGCCTACTCCTAATTTTTCTCCTTGATAGGTATATGAGTTACCAGATTTATCAATCACCCCTAAGTTAACGCCTGTATCTAAAACATCACCACTAATGGAAATGCCTTCATTATACATAATATC
>CAZSGB010000072.1:0-4144 GCA_964606355.1 uncultured Gammaproteobacteria bacterium
GGATTAACGCCAAATGAAGCGTTAAAAAAGGTGCCAAATGTCCGTGCCTAAAACACTATTTAATCACTTTATCAATCAAACCATATTTTAAAACTTCATCAGCTGTCATGTAATAATCCCGATCAGTATCTTGTTCTATAGTCTTTAGATCTTTACCGGTATGCTTTACCAAGATTTGATTTAATCGATCTTTAATTTTTAAAATTTGCTCTGCCTTAATCTTTATATCACTAGCTTGACCTTCTACCCCGCCCATCACTTGATGGATTAAAATCTGTGAATTAGGTAAAGCCATTCTTTTACCCGAAGCTCCAGCACTAAGTAATAAAGCACCCATAGAAGCAGCCATACCAAGACAAAGAGTAACTACATCACATTTAACATATTGCATAGTATCATAGATAGCCAAGCCATCAGTAACACTCCCCCCTGGGGTATTGATGTAAAGTTTAATATCACTTTTATTATCTTGTGACTCTAGAAAAAGCATTTGCGCTATAACATTATTAGCTACCCTATCATCTATCATTTCACCTAAAAAAATAATACGTTCTTTAAGTAAACGAGAATAAATATCATAGGCTCTTTCACCGCCCGGAGCCTTTTCAATAACTGTAGGAATTAATGTCATATCTTTATATATTTATTTAATAATCTTCCACTTATTGTCATTATAGACTAAAGTACCAGAAATAGTAAAGCCAGCAGCTTTTTGATGTCCACCACCACCACCCCAAGCTTTAGCTAGCGCTGAAACATCAACATCATTAAAAGTAGTTCTTAAAGAACCTTTAATAACACCAGGTTCTTTTTCATACAAAACCATAGTAATCTTAGCTCCAGCTAATTCATTAAAAAAATTACTTAAACCTTCAGAAGCTCCTTCTTCTAAATCAAACTTCTCTACATCTTGATAAGTAAGAATAGTATAAGCAATTTGATATTTAGAATTATACTCTAACCTTTCAAAAGCTAAACCCCATAATTTAAGTAAGTTTAAACTTTTATTCCGAATAAAATTCTCATTAATTTCTTTATGTCTAGCTCCTAAGTTAAGCAAATGAGAAGCAGCCTTAAGAGAACCAAGGGTAGTTCCAGCGTTAGAAAAAACTCCAGTATCAAAAATAATACCATTTAGAAGTGAAGTCGCCATATCTTTAGTAATACTAACTTTCCATAATCTGAATAAATCATACATTATTTCCGAAGCCGAAGAAGCAGACTCTATAACTAAATTTAGATTACCAAATTTATCATTTGTTTTATGATGATCAATATTAATTATATATGAAGTATATACAATACTCTCCATTAAAGTATATACCCCTGCATAATCTAAAGAACCAGAATCAAGGACAATAATTAAGTCATACTTATCTTGTTTAAAGATATTTATATCATAACTTACTTCATGCATTAGGGGTAAAAACTTACATGACTCTGGTACTTGATCTAAACAAAATAACTGATACTTTTTATCTAATGATTTTAAATAAAAAGCTAAAGCACTTAAAACGCCCAGACCATCACCATCTGGGTTCTTATGTGTTATTACTAATATATTTGAAGAATTATGTATCTTTAAATATATCTCTTGAGCTGTAGCTAAATCTTTAATCATAGTTAATGTTTTAATTAACTAAATATCCTACAACTCTTTTTACTTAGTGTCAACCCTTTTAATCTCTTCTAACTTTTTCTCTACTTTCCGATGCATTAATTCGTAATCATCAACTATGACTCTAAGTTCTGGACATTTCCTAATAGTTAATTTGTTACTTACATAACTTTTAGCTCGACCCAAACTTCTATTTAAAACTTCTAAAACACTACCCGTTTTGTTAATCGGTAGAATAGAAACATAGAGCATTGCATGTTTTAAATCTGGAGTAACTTCTACTTTAATGAGAGTAGCTAGTGAATCCTTAGGAAACTCTACTTCACGTATAAAAAAATTATTCAATTCGCGTTGAATAACTTCAGCTAATTGTTTAGCTCTATCGGCCATATATTTTAATTATTTAATTCTCTTTTTTCTATCTTCTCTTCGTAAATCTCTAAAATATCATTTACTTCAATAATTGGATCACCCGTAAATTCTAAGCCACATTCTTGACCAGCAACTACTTCTCTAACTTCTTCTTTACCAGCTTGCAAGCTAGTTAAATTACCACTAGCTACTTTTTCTTTATCACGGATTACTTTAATTCTAGTTTTACTAATGGCTCTGCCTTCTATAACTTTACCACCAATAACCATAGTTTTTTTACCTTTTTTAAAAATAGCCAGAACTTTAATCTTACCCAGTTCTCTCCTAACAGTTTCTGGAGACAAGAGATTATTTAATCTTTCTTCAATATCTTCAAGTAATTTGTAGATAATATCAAAACTAAGTATACTTATATGTTTATCATGTGCTAACTCTTCAGCTGAAGAAACCATATTAACCCGATAAGCTAAAATTAAAGCTTTAGCAGTTTCAGCATCCATAACATCAACATCAGTTATATTACCTAAACCCTTTTTAATAACTCTTAATTCAATATCTGGATTCTTAAATTTTTGAAATGATTCTAAAATTGCTTCTTGAGAACCTAAAACATCAGTTTTTAAAACTACGTTAAGTTCTGGTATTTCAGTTTCTTCTTCATCACTACTACCTTTTTCATGTTTAACTACTGGCATCATTAAATCAGATTTAGTAAAGCCAACATGTTTAGAAGCTTCTTTCAATTTTTTCTTATCATCTGTTTCTTCTAAAATATCTCCGACTCTAGGTAAACTCTTTAAACCTAATATTTTAACCGGAGTTGAAGGACCAGCAGATTTAATATCCATACCTTTGTAATCTTTCATAGCTTTAACTTTACCAGCAGCATCACTAACTATAAACATATCACCAACATCTAAAGTACCACTTTGAACTAAAACTGTAGCTACTGGGCCTTGACCTTTATCAACGTGTGATTCAATGATGGTACCAATAGCTTCCCTATCTGGATTAGCTTTAAACTCTTCTAAATCAGCAACAAGCAAAACTGTATCTAAAAGTTCCGGAATGTTTTGTTTCTGTTTAGCGCTAATTGGTACACAAATAGTTTTACCGCCCCAATCTTCAGGTATTAAATTAATCTCTGCTAATTCTTTTTTAACCTTTTCAATGTCTGCTCCTTCTTTATCTATTTTGTTAATCGCAATAACAAAAGGTAGCTTCTCTTTTTGAACCAAATCAATGACTTCTAAGGTTTGTGGTCTAAAACCTTCATTAGCCGCCACAATAATAATAGCAACATCAGCAATCTTAGAACCACGAGCTCTCATTGATTTAAAAGCTTCATGACCTGGTGTATCTAAAAAAGTAATATGTCTACCTTTTTCTATAACTTGATAAGCACCAATATGTTGAGTAATGCCGCCACTTTCACCATCAACTACATTAGCCTCACGTATAACGTCTAGTAATTTAGTTTTACCATGATCAACATGTCCCATAACTACTACCACTGGAGGACGAGGTTGTAAATTCTTTTCATCCTTTTCTAAAGCTAAAATATTCTTTAAATGATTACCCTGTTCTTCTTCTTTTTTCAAAAGTTCTTCTTCTTTTGATGTTTTAACAATAGTGAAGCCTAAATCTTCACCAATGATTGAAGCTGTTTCAAAATCAATTCTTTCATTCAAAGTACTCATAATACCATTCTTCATAAGTTCAGCAATTACCTTAGTTACTGGTAATTCCAATTTATCAGCAAACTCTTTAACTACGATTATCTCGTTAATCTTTACTTCCTTACCTGTTGCTTTTTCTTCACTCTCTTCTTTTTCACCAAGTTTAATCTCTTTAAAATTACCTTCCCTTTTAGCTATTCTCTTTTTTTTACGATCTTCTTCCACAACCATTATTATCTTATCAACTAACCTGTCATCAACTTTAATAGCCCGTTTACCAATATCAAAACCTAACTCAGGTAGAGTTTCTAATAATTCTTTAGTATTCATTTTTAGCCTACGGGCTACTTCTGTGACATTCATATTAATATAGAGTACTAAAAAAGGCTAAAAAAGTCAATATTTTAAAGCTTTCCCACTCGCATTTAGTCATTTAAAAATCTAACTTTACTACCCACTGGCTAAGTCATATAAT